>JAFPTE010000025.1 GCA_017400415.1 Oscillospiraceae bacterium | reverse complement strand
GTGATGGTTTTCTATCACCTGCTCTACGATATGGGCGCCGCCGGCCTGGCCCCCTGGCGGGACATCCTGCCCATTCTGAACTTCATCCAGCCTCTGAACTGCATCTTCGTTCTGCTGGCGGGGGTCTCCTGCCGGTTTTCCCGGTCAAATCTCAGGCGGGGGGCTATGTGCTTCGCCGTGGCCCTGGTCATTACTCTTGTGACGAGCCTGCCCTTCATAGGATCGCCGGTGATCTTCGGCGTTCTCCACCTGCTGGGCATCTGCATGATGCTCTTCGGCGTTGCCGGGCCCCTGCTGGACAGAATCCCCAGGCCCCTGCAGCCCTTTTATTACGGCGCCCTTGCCTGGCTTTCCAAGTGGGCCACGCAGAATATCAGCGTGGGCCCTGCCGCAAGGTTCCTCTTCCCCCTGGGCTGGACGGCACCGGGCTTCTTCTCCTCGGACTACTTCCCCCTGTTCCCCTGGCTCTTCATCTTCCTCATCGGCACCTGGGCCGGGACCTGGGTCACGGAGCGGCGCCTGCCGGGGTGGTTTTATGACTGCCGGGGCATCCGGCCCCTGAACTTCCTGGGCCGCCACTCGCTCATAATCTACGTGCTCCACCAGCCCGTGCTGTACGGCATCGTGACCCTTATAAGCATGGCGATAAACCCATAAGCCTCAGCTCCCCGCCCGGGGAGCTTTTTTGCGTCCGACGGCCCCTTTTTTCGCCCGAAAATGCAATAGCTCTTGCCAAGAGGGGCCGTTTGAGTTACAATTAGCCCATCACCGAGAGGAGTGATGATATGGATATAGAAGTCAGAGACCTGCACAAGAGCTTCGGGACCAAGGAGGTCCTGAAGGGCCTGAGCTTCACGGCCAGAGGCGGAGAGGCCTTCGGCCTTTTGGGCCGGAACGGCGCCGGCAAGACCACCACCATACGCATTATGATGGGTGTGTTCCCCTCGGACGGGGGCACTGTCCTGGCGGACGGGCAGCCCATAGACTACCGGAAGGTGGGCTTCGGCTATCTGCCGGAGGAGCGGGGCCTGTATCCGAAGCGGGAGATCACGGAGCAGCTTGTTTACTTTGCCCGGCTCAAGGGCCTGACGAGAGATGCGGCCGCCAGGGAGGTGGCACGCTGGCTGGACCGGCTGGAGATGGGCGAGTACGCAAAGAAAAAGCTGGAGGTCCTATCCAAGGGCAACCAGCAGAAGATACAGCTTATAACCGCCGTGGCCCACGACCCGGACGTTATAATCCTGGATGAGCCCTTCTCCGGCCTGGACCCGGTGAACGCCATGCTCCTTAAGGACGTGGTGCGGGAGGAGATAGACCGGGGCAAGGCGGTCATATTCTCCAGCCACCAGATGAGCTACGTGGAGGAGTTCTGCCACAGCGTGTGCATACTGAACGGCGGCGTGGCGGCGGTCTCCGGCAACCTGATGGAGATAAAGCGGGCCCAGCGGGCCAGCAAGCTCCGGGTCCGGGGGGAGTGCGCCGGGCAGCTGGCGGATTTGTTCGGCGGCACGGCGCAGGAGGACTGCGTAATTCTGAACTACGACAGCGAGGACGGGCGGCTGGAGCTCATGAAGGCCGCCGCCAGACTGGGCGCTGACGAGATAAGCGTTGTGGAGCCCACCCTGAACGACATCTTCGTGGCGGCCACTTCCGAGGGGGTGTGAGCATGAAACAGTTTACAACCATATTGGGCTTTGAGTTCATGAACTACCTGCGGAACAAGGCCTTCATCTTCACCACCGTTGTTATGGCGGCGGTCATCGGCATCGTGCTCATGTTCCCCCGCTTTGCCTCCGCTGCGGAAATCGACATCTCCGAGCTGGGCGGCGAGGAGGGCGTCATGGCCCTGGAGACCGATGTGCCCGGGGTGAAGGAGGCCTTCACGGCGGCCTTCCCGGATTACAGCCTGGTCACGGACATGGATATTGGGGAGGGCATCAGAAGCGGCGCCGTCCAGTGCGGCTTCAAGGTGGAATCCCTGGAAAAGTTTTCCTACTTCGTGGCGGACGTGGAGCTCTACGACTCCAATTACGCCATCGCCTCGGACGTGCTGCGGGAGATGTACCGCACCGACCGGCTCTCCCGGCTGGGGGTGAGCCCGGAGGAGGTGGGCCAGGTCATGAGCTTCGTGCCGGAGGGCTCCGTCACCAGCACCGGCGTGGACCGGACCAAGAATTTCCTGTACACATATATAATGGTAATGGCCCTGTATATGGTCATCGTGATCTACGGCCAGATGGTGGCCTCCAACGTGGCCAGCGAGAAGGCCAGCCGGGCCATGGAGCTGCTGGTCACCAGCGCCGACCCCATCGCCATGATGTTCGGCAAGGTCATCGCCTCGGGCCTGGCGGGCCTAACCCAGCTGCTGGCGGTTTTCGGCTCCGGCTTCCTTTTCTACAACCTGTCCCGGGGGGACTGGGCAGGCAACGAGCTGGTGGCCTCCCTGTTCGACATTCCGGCGGAGCTGCTTCTGTATATGGTGGTGTTCTTCATCCTGGGCTTCTTCGTGTACGCCTTCCTGTTCGGCGCCGTGGGCTCCATGGTGTCCAAGCTGGAGGACGTGAGCACAGCCACCATGCCCCTTATGATGGTCTTTGTGGCTGTGTACATGATAGTGATAGTTTCTCTGTCCAGCGGCGGCATAGACAATCCCCTGATGTTTGTCTGCTCCTTCATCCCCCTGACGAGCCCCATGGCCATGTTCGCCCGCATCGCCATGACCACGGTGCCCCTGTGGGAGAAGGCCGTCAGCGTGGTGCTGCTGGTGGGCGGCGTCATAGCCGCCGGCTTCGCAGCGGCCAAGATCTACCGCGTGGGCGTTCTGATGTACGGCACCAAGCCCACCCCCAAGGCCATCTGGAAGGCCCTGACCCAGAAATAACAGGCAAAACAAACCCGCCCTCACTCGGAGGGCGGGTTTTTGATCTCTTTCAGCCTTCCCCTGCCCCTCTTCCTGCCCCCCTTGTGTAAAGGGGGGTGGCCCGAAGGGCCGGGGGGATTGTCACCCCTCTGTCAGCTTTTGGTAGAGCTTCATGAGCTGGGCCACGCAGTCAGGCTCCGTCATGGTTCTGTAGTCGAAACCGTAGGCCGCCATGACCGCCTTGTCGTTCTCCCGGTGGGCCTTGCGAAGCTCCGGCGGCATTGCCACCTCATCGTAGAGGTCGGCCAGGCTGGCGTCCGGGTAGAGGGCCCGGGCGTCCAGAATAGCCTGTGCGGTCTGTTCTATCTTTGCCCGCTGTTCGTCGGTGGGCTCCGGCCAGGGGAAGTTGTTGTAGACAACATCTTTTGAGTATCTATATCTCATTTCGAGCCTTCCACATACTGCCCGCATCCAAGCCATGTGAACATTAGATATTAAGACGCCGAAGTGATATATGGTAGCATTGGGAACAATCTTCACAAGATTACTACACAGTATATCCGGGGTCATAAAGCCCATAGGGATATATTTACGACGCTCAGAGGAAACTTCGGGTATAACAACATATGTGCCTTTTGGGAAATTTGAAACGTGAAATCGTGTTGGGCTGTCGGCGAGTTTTACTGTGCCGGGACTGTTGCTGGAAAGCCTGTATTCTCTAACAGCGGTTACTCGTTTCATGCATTCAGGCATTTTTCTAAGTTCGTTTGGAGGGCAATTGCCGAGATAAAGACAATACCTCGGTTTACGATTAATAAATTCAAATGCTCCATACCAAGGATGGAAATACGCTTTTGCAGCCGGTTCTATCTTTAAAAAAGCTTCCATTTCTTCTTTTTCAAACAGATAGTGCCCGCCGTCTATGGGCTTGTTGCCGATGCCAATTGTTGGCACATCGCAAAGAGGCTTTGAACGGCTTTCGACAAATACATCCTCGGCCTCGACGAGATAAGCATTTATGTGTTCAACAACCTGCGCTTTGTCAGAGGTATATATAACCTTCGGAGAACTGTTCGGGGCAATGCTGAATCCGACAATAACACAGTGAACATGGGCCTTTATAGCCGCCTCGCTGTCCCAGCGGAAGGTACGGTGGGCAAAGTCAATATGCACGCCGCCTTCAAAAAGGGGCTTCCACAGATTGGCAACCGCCTCTCCCTGCGTAATGGAATTTGTAGAAACAAGAGCGCTGCGAATGGCTGTGCCGGCCATCATATCGGCGGCCTTCTTGTACCAGCAGGCAACGTAGTCCAGGTTGCCGGCGTTCTTCCAGCCTGCAAATATCCGGTTTATATCTTCCTTCTGCTCCTCACTCATAAGCCGTGCCCCCACAAAGGGCGGGTTGCCCATGATGTAGTTGAGCCTGGACCGGGGGATGACCTCCTCCCAGTCCTTGGTCAGGGCGTTATCCTTGACTATATTGGCGTTGTTTTTTAGGGGCAGGAAATCCAGATTCTTGTTTACAACATCTGCCGTTTCCTTCAGCATCTGGCTCTCGGCTATCCAGAGGGCCGTTTTCGCCACAGTCACGGCAAAGTCGTTTATCTCAATGCCGTAAAACTGGCCTATGCTGACCTTAATGGGGTCGTCCATATCAATGGCTATCTGGTTCCGGTTCAGAAGAGAGATGACCTCGTTCTCCATGCGCCGCAGGGACAGATAGGTCTCCGTAAGGAAATTGCCGCTGCCGCAGGCCGGGTCCAGGAAGGTCAGAGAGGCCAGCTTGTTCTGAAAGGCCTCCAGCCTCGCCCGCCGGGTCTTCTCAACTGCCAGGGCCTTTATCCCCGCCAGCTCGCCCTTCAGCTCGTCCAGAAACAGGGGGTCGATGACCTTGTGTATGTTCTCGATAATGGTGTAGTGCATGCCGCCCTTCCGGCGGGTCTCCGGGTTCAGGGTGCTCTCAAAAACGGCGCCGAATATGGTGGGGCTTATGGCGGACCAGTCAAAGTCGTCGCTGGCCTTGTTCAGTATCAGGTCCAGAATACCGGAGTCGATTTTCGGGATGATTATATCCTCGTCCTTGAAAAGTCCGCCGTTCACATATGGAAAAGCCAGCAGGTCGTCATCCAGGTACTTGTCACGGTCCTCCGGCCTCTGGTCCAGAACCCGGAAAAGGTCCATGAGGGCGGAGCGGGCGGTCTTTTCGTGGGCTTTCAGGTAGTCGTGGAACATGGTCCGGCTTTCGCCGAAGATTCCGGCGTCCTCGGCGTAGAGGCAGAAGACTATGCGGACGCAGAGGGCGTTGAGGCTTTTGAGGGCCTCCGGGCTCTCCGGGTCCTTGTACTGCTTCAAAAGGGCGTCATATATTGCCCCTACCAGATCGCCGGCCTTGAAGCAGACCTCCAGCTCCTTCTTGATCCGCTCGTCCTGGGTCCTCACCAGGAAATTGAGCCGGGGATAGTCCTTCTCCAGGTCCTTGAGACAGATTATCTCCGGCGGGTCGTTGGGCCTGTCCATATCGTGGACCTGGAACTCCCCGAAATTGCAGGTTATTATCCACCGGGGGTTCTGGTTGAGGGGCAGGTTTGCGCCGTAGCGCCGGGCCTGCTCAAAGGGAGAGAGAATCTGCCCGTCGGACTGCTTGGCGCCCTTTTTCAGGCTCACGTCCCGGCTCTTCTGCTCGATGAGCACAAGAGTGTCCTTTATAAAGCCGTCGATATATTTTGTGCTGCCGGAAACCTCCACTGGCAGCTCAAACTTTATGGATTGGGTAGGCGCGTCCACCCCGTAAACAGTCTGCAGCAGCTCCAGCCAGAAGCTCTGGGTCTCCTGCTTCTCGTCTCCCCTGTTTTCCCAGTTCTTTATAAACTGTTTTGCGGCTTTTTTCTTCTCAACGTCGTTCATGGCCCCGGCCTCCGCAGCTTTGATAAGCCTATAATATCATATGCCCCGGCAGAATTCCACAAATAAATAAAAAAACTCCGGGAGGCTTTCTCCCGGAGAGTTTTACTTTACCTCAGCCAGCTTGGCGTCCAGGCTGGACTTCTTGTGAGCGGCGTTGTTCTTATGGATAAGACCCTTGCCGGCGGCCTTGTCCACCGCTTTAACGGCAACTTTATAGGCGCTCTCGGCCTTTTCACGGCTGCCTTCCTGAACGGCTTCGTCAAACTTCTTAAGAACGGTCTTCAGCTCGGACTTGTTGGCCTTGTTGCGGGCGTTGTTGACCTTGCCGAGCTCGACACGCTTCTCTGCGGACTTGATGTTGGGCATTGTTGGCGACCTCCTCCTATAAAGTCACGAAAAATCGTAAGTCATTATGAATATGATACCTCTTGACCATCGTGCGGAAATGTATTTTACCATTTCCCGGCTGAAAATGCAAGCACTTTTTTCGATTTTTTCCCTGTTTTCTAAATATTTTTCCCCGCTTGGGGCAAAATAGTGGGCGAACGGTTATCTGACCACAAGATATGGGAGTGATAAAATGTTTTCACCCAGAACAGACCTGGCCGCCGAGGCCCGTGCACGCTTCTCCGGCCGGCTGGAGGGCGCAAGTCTGGAGAAATCCAGCCTCCGGGGCTTTCCCGTAACAGACGTCCGGGTCAGCACGGAAAAGGCTGCTGAAACATTATGTAAACCAATCGGGGAATACGTCACCGTTGACGTGGGCCGGCTCCTGCGCCGGGAGTCGGAGGCCTTTCAGGACGGCGCCCTTGCCCTGGCGGACTGCATCCGACGCCTTATGCCCCTGGAGCCCGGCCGGAGCGTTCTCGTGGTGGGCCTGGGCAACCCGGCCATTACCCCCGACGCAGTGGGCCACCTGGCGCTTAAAAGCGTCCTGGTCACCTATCACATGAAGGACGACCCGGCCTTTGCCGCTTTCCGCCCTGTGGCGGCCTTTGAGCCCGGGGTCCTGGGCACCTCCGGCGTGGAGAGCGCCCGGACCGTGGAGGCCCTGGCCCGTGAGCTCCGGCCGGACGCCCTCATCGCCGTGGACGCCCTGGCCGCCCTTTCCACGGACCGCCTCTGCTCCACCGTCCAGCTGACGGACACGGGCATCGTCCCGGGCTCCGGCGTAGGCAACGCCCGGCAGGAGCTCTCCTCCCGCACCCTGGGCGTCCCCGTCCTGGCCGTGGGCGTTCCCACGGTGGTGGACGCCGCCTCCCTTTGCGCCGACCTGCTCTCCGCCGCCGGAGCCGACCTGCCCGACCTGGGCCCCGCCGGCAGAATGATGGTCACGCCCCGGGATATTGACGCCGCCGTGCAGGACATTTCCAAGCTTGTGGGCTACGGCATCGACCTGGCCCTC
>JAFPTE010000024.1 GCA_017400415.1 Oscillospiraceae bacterium | reverse complement strand
GCCGAAATAGCGCACAAGGCCCGCCGCCGGGTACACCGCCAGGCTGGTGCCCCCTACAATGAGCATATCCGCCCGGCTCAGTGCATCCACGCTCCGGCGCAGCACGTCCGAGTCCAGGCCCTCCTCATAGAGCACGATGTCCGGCCGCACAACGCCGCCGCAGGTGCACCGGGGCACACCCCGGGTCTTCCAGACGTAGTCGCCGCCGTAGCTCCTGCCGCATTTTGAGCAGTAGTTCCGCAGCAGGGTGCCGTGGAGCTCCAGAACGTTTTTGCTGCCGGCGGCCTGGTGGAGCCCGTCAATGTTCTGGGTTATGACCGCCCGGAGCTTCCCGGCCTCCTCAAGCCTTGCCAGAAAGTTGTGGGCGGCGTTGGGCTTCGCCCCCCGGATATCCAGCTTCTCCCGGTAAAAACGGAAAAAGGTCTCCGGGTCGTGCTTAAAGAAGGTGGCGCTCAGTATCTCCTCCGGAGGGTAGTCGTACTTCTGGTTATAGAGCCCGTCCACGCTGCGGAAGTCCGGTATGCCGCTCTCGGTGCTCACTCCCGCCCCGCCGAAGAACACAACGCTTTTTGACTCGTCAAGCATTTCCTGCAGAGACTTGATTTTATCCTCCATAATTGCGCCTCCTACACTGAAAATCAAATATAATTTTTCGTTTTTCGATATTTTCCTTCCCAAAAGCCGGGGCACGTCAGGCGACGTGCCCCCGGGGAATCATTTCTTCTGGGTGTCCATGGTGCTCTCCTTGAGCACCACGTCATGGGCGCCGCCCTCCACGATGGAGGTGGCGGAGACAAGGGTGATCTTGGCCTTTTCCTGGAGCTCAGGGATGGTGAGGGCGCCGCAGTTGCACATGGTGTGCTTGACCTTGGAAAGGGTCAGGGCCACGTTGTCATGGAGGGAGCCGGCGTAGGGCACATAGGAGTCCACGCCCTCCTCAAAGGCCATGCCGGCCTTGCCGCCCACGTCATAGCGCTGCCAGTTCCGGGCACGGGCGCTGCCCTCGCCCCAGTACTCCTTCATGTAGCTGCCGCCGATGGACACACGGCGGGAGGGGCTCTCGTCAAAGCGGGCGAAGTAGCGGCCCAGCATAAGGAAGTCTGCGCCCATGGCCAGGGCCAGGGTGAAGTGGTAGTCATGGACAATGCCGCCGTCGGAGCAAACGGGCACATAGACGCCGGTCTCACGGGCGTAGCGGTCCCGCTCGGCGCACACGTCGATAAGGGCGGTGGCCTGGCCCCGGCCGATGCCCTTCTGCTCTCTGGTGATGCAGATGGAGCCGCCGCCGATGCCCACCTTCACGAAGTCGGCTCCGCAGTCCGCCAGGAAGCGGAAGCCCTCGGAGTCCACCACGTTGCCTGCGCCCACCTTCACCTTGTCGCCGTAATGCTCACGGATCCAGGCCAGTGTGCGCTTCTGCCATTCGGAGAAGCCCTCGGAGGAGTCGATGCACAGCACGTCCGCACCGGCCTCGATAATGGCGGGGACCCGCTCGGCATAGTCACGGGTATTGATGCCGGCGCCTACGATGAACTGCTTATGGTCGTCCAGGAGCTCCAGGGGGTTTTCCTTGTGGGAGTCATAGTCCTTCCGGAAGACGAAATACATCAGGTTCCCGTCGTCATCCACGATGGGCAGGGTGTTTATCTTGTTGTCCCAGATAATATCGTTGGCGCCCTTGAGGGTGGTGTTCTTGGGGGCGGTCACAAGCCTGTCCAGGCCGGTCATGAACTCCCTGACGAGCTCAGTGCCGGTCATGCGGGAGATGCGGTAGTCACGGCTTGTGACGATGCCCAGGAGCCTGCCGTTGGGGCTGCCGTCCTCCGTGACGGCCACGGTGTTGTGGCCGGTCTCGCCGGTGACACGGAGCAGGTCCGCCAGGGTGTCGTCCGGCTTCACGTTGGAGTCGGAGACCACGAAGCCGGCCTTGTAGGCCTTGGCTCTTGCCACCATGGCGGCCTGGTCGGCGATGGACTGGGAGCCGTAGATGAAGGAGACTCCGCCCTCCTTGGCCAGGGCCACGGCCATTCTGTCATCGGAGACGGCCTGCATGATGGCGGAGGTCATGGGTATGTTCATATAGATAGAGGCCTCCTCCCCCACCTTGTGCTTCACAAGGGGCGTACGGAGGGACACCTTGCTGGGTATGCACTCCGCAGAGGAGTAGCCCGGGATGAGAAGGTACTCAGAGAAGGTACGAGACGGTTCCTTGAAGATTATGGCCATTTGTTTTACCTCCCGATATGTATGATAACGAGCTATTTATTTCTGGTAGTTTATCACAGAGTGCAAAGCACAGTCAAGATGGAATAACCGACAAAATATCTGCCGGAGGGACTGAGTTCAAGGGCAAGTTGCAGTCAGCTCTCCCCTGCCCTTATTCCTCCTCCAGCCTGGGCAGGAGGGAGGAGTACTCGGAGTCATAGGCGTGCTGCTTTTCGCTGCCCTTTTTGTTCCGCTCCACGGCCATGGCGGATTTCTGGATGGGCTGGATGGTGCCGGCGCCGCCAACGCAGCCGCCGGGGCAGGCCATGCCCTCCAGCAGGTACCCGTTCAGCTTTCCGGCCTTAGCAAGGCGCATCATCTTCCGGCAGTTGTCCAGGCCCTCGGCGTGCTCCACCCTGACCTCCATATCCGGGTTTGTTTTGGCGATGCAGTTCACAACGGCCTGGGCCACTCCGCCGGATATGGCGAAGCCCCTTCCGTCGCCGGAGGCGTGGGCGAAGACCGGGTCCTTCTGCAGGTCGGAGAGATCCACCTCCCGGGCCTCGAACATGCCCATGACCTCCTCAAAGGTCAGCACGAAGTCGATATCGCTGCGGATGGTCCTGCGGCTGGCCTCCAGCTTCTTGGCGGCGCAGGGCCCGATGAAGGCCACCTTGCAGCCCGGGTGCTCCTTCTTTATAAGGCGGCCCGTCAGCACCATGGGCGTCAGAGCCATGGAGATGCAGTCCGCATACTCCGGGAATTCCTTTTTGGCCATGACGGACCAGGCGGGGCAGCAGGAGGTGCCCATGAAGGGCAGCTTCTCCGGAACCTCCTTCACGAAGTCCGCCGCCTCCTCGATGGTGCACAGGTCGGCGCCTACGGCCACCTCCACTATATCCGCAAAGCCCAGCTTCCGGAAGGCGTCCCGGAGCTTGTCCTGGGTGACGGCGGGGCCGAACTGGCCCACCACCGCCGGGGCGATGGCGGCGTAGACCGGGGTCTCGCTCCTGATGGCCTGGATGGTCTGGAATATCTGTGCCTTATCCGCCACGGCGCCGAAGGGGCAGTTGGCCAGGCACATGCCGCAGCTGACGCACTTTTCCTGGTTTATCTCGGCTCTGCCGTACTCGTCGGAGCCGATGGCGTGCATGCCGCAGGCCTTGGAGCAGGGCCGCTCCATCCGGAGAATGGCGCCGTAGGGGCAGACCTCCACGCAGCGGCCGCACTTGATGCACTTCTCCTGGTCCACGTGGCTTTTGCCGTTCTGGATGGAGATGGTCCCCTTGGGGCAGACCTCCTTGCAGGGGTGGGCCAGGCAGCCCTGGCACTGGTCGGTAACGGTTATAACGTTATCCGGGCACTTGTGGCAGGCGAACTTGATAATGTTGATAAGGGGCGGTTCATAGTACTTCTCGGGCTTGACGCAGTCCTCCGCATTGGTAGAGACCGGAGAGTGCTCCAGGAAGGTGCGGAGATTGAGGCCCATTGCCAGCCTCATGCGCTCCTTGACGATGGCCCGCTCCAGGAAAATGCTCTCCCGGTAGGTGCCCACCTCACCGGGAATGACCCGGTAGGGTATGAGCTCCATTTCCCGCAGGTCACCTTCCTTGTAGTTGTAGGAGAGCTTGGCCACCTCTGCAAAGACCCTCTTGCGTATATCGTTGACTGATGTGTAAATACCCCGAACGCTCATGTTTTCATCCTCCGCCAGTGATAAATTTCAGCAGTTTAATTATAGCAGATGGGGGCAGAAAATACAAGCGTCAAGCGGTTTTTGCGTTTAAATAAGCCCTCGGTTATTGAAAAATCTGTCGTAATATGTTAGACTCTCCTTAAGCCCACTGAAAGGAGCCCACTCCAATGAGCAAAGTATATCTGACCGAGTCCTTCTCCTGCACCTTCAAGTCCCGGGTGGACTACACCAACACCCTTCAGGCCCTGCTGGACCGGTACTCTGCCGCCGGCTGGCGCCTCCACTCCTTTGAGACCCCGGGCTACGGGGACTTCTGCGTGGTGGTCTTTGAACGGGACCGGGAGGAGTGACATGACGGGCTTTTTTGACAATCTGGCCCTGGGCATCGGCAGGCTTTGGAGCCTTCTGTGCAACCCCCTGATAGTCCTGGGCTTTCTTGCCTGCCTGGGCATAGACATCTTCTTTCAGTACCGCATATACCACGACGCCCTGCCTGTCATGGGCCTGGCGGCCAGCGGCCGGGGCCTGGACAGAAACGGCAGAGAATCCGTTCTGAAGCTCCTGGGCCACTGCGACCGGTGGCGGAGCCTTTCTGCGGCCTTCATTGCCCTGTTCCCCCAGGCGGGGATCCTGGGCACGGTCTCCGCCCTGCTTCTGGAGCTGAGCCAGTCCGGCGGGGTCAGCACCGGGTCCGTGAACCTGCGCTTTGCCATGACCAGCACCCTGTACGGCCTTCTGGCGGCGCTGGTGCTGAAAATCGCCGATATAATCCTGGCCCGGGGTCTGGAACGGGTTCAGAAGGAGCTGGAGCCGGAGGAGAAAAAGGAGGAGGCGGAGGTACGTTGAAGGGTAAGAAAACCGCCTTTCTCACCGCCGCCGCAGACCTGACAAGCCTTCTGGACGTGATTTTTATTCTTCTCTTTCTGGTCATGAGCCAGAACGGGGGCCTGGCCGCCAAGGCGGAAAGCGACCTGGCGGACCTGCGGGCCCAGCTGGAGGGTGACCGGCAGACAATGCAGGAGGCCGTGGACCGGGCCTCCGCCGCCCAGGGGCTCCTGGACGGGTACGACATCCTCAATAATCAGGCGGTCATCGTCTCCATCACCGTGGAAAACGACGCCAATACTGACGACCGGCACCTTATCCTCTCCACCCGCAGCGGCACGGAGACCATCTATCTGCGGTGGGAGGCCATGGAGTCCGCCCGGCGTCAGCTGGACTTAAGCCTTGCCCGCTATGCTCAGGGCGCCGGGGGCCTGCCTGTGTTCTTCTCCTTTGAGTACGACCCCGGGAAGATTTACCGGCGGGACTATGACCTAATAACAGACGCTCTGGAGGCTGTACGCAGCGTCCGCAGCGACGTCTATCTTAAATTTACAGAGAAAGAGGTGCAGTGAAAAATGCCGGAAGTGAAGGACAGGCCGAAGGCCCGGTGCGAGGAAGAGGAAAAGGAGCCGAAGAAGAAGCGCAAAAAGCGCCGTCACGGCGGCCGAAGGATACTGGGGCTACTGATGCTCCTGGTGCTCATTGCGGCCATTGTGCTGTTCTTCTGGATGGACGGCTTCGGCCTCCTGCCCGGCAGGGGCAGCGGCACGGAAAATGAGGGCAGCCCCTCCTCCCAGGGCAGCCAGACAGGCGAGAGCGGCAAGCAGAACCCCCCGGCTCAGGACGGCAAGGTCGAAATCGTCGTTTCCGAGGGCAAGATCCGGGTCAACGGCGTGGAGATAGCCGAGAGCGCCCTGCAGGAGTACCTGGCCTCCCGCCACACGGACAAGACCACCTACGTCCTGACGGACGACCACGCCCTCCGCCAGACCTACAATTACGTCAAAGCCACCCTTGACGCTCTCGGCTACAGTTACTCATTGGAAATTACATAAAGCATTCGCCGCAGGATTATTCCTGCGGCGATTTTTGTTTACTTTTCCTCTTCCCGCTCCTGCCGGGCACGGGGCGCCACGGCGTCCCGGAGGCGGCTCAGGCCGGTTTTGAAAAACTGCACCGGCAGGCCGTAGAGCACCTTGAAGGTGGTGCCCCGGGAGGCTGCCAGGCGGCGGATTATGGCCTCAAGGCCCCGGCCTCCCCCCTTCTCCAGCTCGTGAAGAGTCTCGGCGCCGCCGGCGGCCAGGGCGTCGAAAAGGTCGGCCACGAAGGTGGCCCGGTCCTCCTGGTTTATATTCTGTATCCAGCTGTCCAGGGTCTCGTTGGCCAGAAGGCTCATGGGGTCGTTCTTCTCCGCCCGGGAGAGCTGGCCGTGGTCCACAAGCCAGCTGGCCAGCATGTGCTGGGGAAAGCCGGACCGGGAGGAATTGACGATTATCGTATTGGAGACCTTGGGCTCGAAGAGCTTGCCTACCACGGAAAACCTGGGTATCACCCGGACGGTCTTCCTGTCGATACGCTCCACCACCCCGGCGTCCATGACCTCCGGGCAAAGGCCGGGCCCGTCCAGCAGGTAGAGCCGGTCCACCAGGTCCCACTGCTCCCGGGGCAGGGTGCAGGCGGCGAAGAGGGCCAGGTTGGCGCCATTGGAGTGGCCCCCCATGTAGTACCGGCGGCCGGGCTTCAGGGCGGAGGCGGCGTACTCCAGGGCCATGTTCTGGGCAGCGGTCCGGGTGAAGCTTATCATGAAGTCCTCCCGCCACCCGGCCAGGGAGTTATCCGTGCCCCGGTAGGCTATGAAGGAGAAGCTCTCTCCGGAGAATTCCACTGCGGAAAACTGCAGAGGCGGCTCCTGCCGGTAAACGTCCACGTAATTTTCCGCCAACAGGTCACCGAAGCGGCGGGAGGCCGCCGCAGCGGAAAAGACGCCGTAGAAGCCCTCGTGGCTGGTCTCCACAGTCAGGCGCAGCTCACCCCGCTCCAGATATGGCAGGCAGTCCCGCAGTAGGGCCCGCCCATCCTTCAGAGCCGGGGCCAGGTCATAATAGGCGATGGCGCAGAGAATCAGGGCGTCCGGGTCCCGGAGCCCCGTGGCCTCCACGGGGAAATCCCCCATCCACAGGATATAGTCACGGAGAGAGTCCATAATTCACCTCTCAAAAATCAGATAGTACCAGATCGCCACGGCCTCACGGAGGTAGTAATTCCCCGTCAGCACCGGCAGGCCGGTCCAGCCCGAGGCGGAGGTGAGCTTTTCAAAGCCCGCCTGCCGGGCGTAGAGCTTGGCCCGGGTCACGTGGTAGACCTCCGTCACGATGCACACCCGGCCGGCAAAGTCCGGCTCCCGCTCCAGAATTTTCTGCCTGGAGAAGGCCAGGTTTTCCTTCGTGTTGGAGGACTTATCCTCCAAGATTAGCCGGCCGGAGTCCACCCCCCGGGCCGCAAGCCAATCCGCCATGCACTGGGCCTCGCTGATACCCTCGTTGGAGCCCTGGCCGCCGGAGAGGACGGCCACGCAGTCCGGGTGCTCGCCCAGATACTTTTCCGCCGCCCGGAGCCGGGCCGTCAGGGACAGGCTGGGCTGGGTGCCGTTTACCTTTGCCCCAAGAACGATGCAGTAGTCCGCACCCAGGGTATCCGTCTCAAAGCCGTCCCGGGCTATCATCACCACCGTCACAGTCAGGGCAAAAAGGCCGATTATTATGCAGTAAACCGCTATTTTCCGCAGGATTTTGGTGCCCTTCGGGAACCTTTTCTCCAGAATCCGCATGATGAGGAAAAAGCCCGCCAGCGCCGCCAGGCCGAAAAGGCACCAGCTTAAAAAGGAGTAGCCCTGGAGGGCAGTCAGAAAGAAAAGGCCAAGGACAAGGGCGGCGGCGATTATGATTATGTAACCCAGATACTTCTTCACTCTGCCGCCTCCTCCCACTGGAGATAGAGCTGGGCAAGCTCGTCCTGAAGCCTGTCCCACTCTGCGCTCAGCTCCATGAGTTTTGCATAGTCCGAGGCCGCCTCCTCCTGCTGCCGCTGGTTTTCGTCCAGCAGGGCCTCCTTGGCGGCTATATCCCGCTCCAGCTTCTTCACAAGCCGCTCACGGGTGGAGGGGGACATCTTCTTCTGTCTCTCCTCCTGGGGCGGCTTTTCCTCCCGGAGCTTTTCCGGCAGGGGCATGCCGGCCTTTTCCCGGGCCCGAAGCTCCAGGTACCGCTCATAGCCGCACTGGTAGTCCCAGATTCTGCCGTCCCGGATTTCCAGAATCCTTGTGGCGAATTTCTTTATAAAGTACCGGTCGTGGCTCACGAAGAGCAGGGCCTCGCCGTAGTCCGCCAGGGCGTCCTCCATCCACTCCCGGGAGGCGATGTCCAGGTGGTTTGTGGGCTCGTCCAGGATGAGCAGGTTCACGCTGCCCCGCATTATCATGCAGAGCTTCAGGCGGCTCTTTTCCCCGCCGGAGAGCTGACTCACCCGGGTGTACACGTCCTCCCCGCCTATGAGGTAGGCGCCCAGCCGGTCCCGGGCCTCCTGCATCTGCATTTTGCCCTCGTACATCATGGTATCCAGCACGGTGCGGCCCTCGTCCTCAAAGGTGACTATCTGGGGCAGGTAGGCGGTCTTCACGGAGGGGCCCAGCCGCAGAAGGCCCTGGGTGGGCTCCTCCTGGTTCATTATCATTTTTATGAGGGTGGATTTGCCGGTGCCGTTATCGCCGATAAGGGCCACCCGCTCCCCGCCCCGGATGAGAAAATCCGCAGAGGAAAACAGGGTGCGCTCTCCGAAGGACTTGGATAGTCCCCGGGCCAGCACCACCTCGTCCGCCCGGAACCGGGTCTCGGAAAACCGGGCCTTCAGCTTCTGCTCCGTCTGGGGCTTTTCCGTCTTCTCCAGCTTCTCGATGCGCTTTTCCATGGAGAAGGCCCGCTTATGGAGCTTGTCGGCGCCCATGAAGGCCCACAGGTGCAGGTCCTCCGCCGCCTTTCTGAGCTGCTTTATCTTGGCCTGCTCCTTTTCGTACTGCTTCAGGCGCTCCTCATACCTGCGGCGCTTCTCCTCCACGTAAAAGGAGTAGCTGCCGGGGTAAAACTCCGCCGTGCCCCCCAGAATCTCGATTATGCGGGTGACGGCGTTATCCAGAAACCACCGGTCGTGGGAGATGGCCAGGACAGTGCCCTTGAAGCGGGAGATATAGTCCTCCAGCCAGGCGGTGGCGGCCATATCCAGGTGGTTTGTGGGCTCGTCCAGCAGGAGGATATCCGTATCCTCCAGAATGAGTCGGGCCAGGTTAATCCTGGTCCGCTCCCCGCCGGAGAGCTCGGAGAAGAGCTGGCCCCGCTGGGCCTCCGGTATGCCCAGGCCGTTGGCCACCGTGTCCCGGTGGCGCCTCAGCTCGTAGCCCCCCAGGCGCATGAACTCGTGGGAGACGGCGTCGTACTTATTGAGCACCTCCCGGCTCTTGTCCCCGGCGGACATTCTGCCCTCCAGCTCCTCCATCTGCCGTCCCAGGGCGTAGACCCGCTCATGGGCGGTTTTCAGAACGTCCTCCGCCGTATACTCCGGCGGATAGACGGGGATCTGGCTCAGGACTCCCAGGCGCTTGCCCGGGGCGATGAGTATCTCCCCCTCGTCCGGGCTCAGCTCGCCGGTGAGACAGCGGAACAGGGTGGTCTTTCCGGCGCCGTTGCGGCCCAGAATGCCCACGTGCTCCCCGGGGAAGATATCGAAGGTCACGTCCTCCAGAACGTTTTCCCCTACCTCAAAGCCCAGCTTTAAGTTGTGAACGGAAATATCAGCCATAATCAAACACCAAAAAAGGCCGTCCGAAATCGGACGGCCTTGAGGTTATCGGTTTTATTTGTCCTCGTCTTCCTCGGGCTCGTCCTCGTCCTCAGCGGAAAGGTCCAGCTCAAGGGTCTCGCCGCACTCGGGGCACTGGACAACGCCGGCGTCCAGGTCCTCATTCTCCAGCAGGAACTCTTCGCCGCAGGCGGGGCAGACTACGGAGTAATCCTCCTCATCCTCATCGTCCTCGTCCTCATAGTCGTCGTCATCCTCGTCCTCGTCGTCGTAGACGTAGTTCTCCAGCTCCTCCAGGTCGTCGGAGACGGCGTCCAGGCCGGCGTCCAGCTCATCGATGGAATCCTCCACGTCGTCCAGACCCAGTGCCAGGTCCTCCAGCACGTCGGCAATGGCGGCCAGAAGCTTGCCCTGGCCCTTGGAGGTATCCAGCTCCATGCCCTCGATAAGTCCCTTGATGTACGCTACTTTTTCAGATGCAGTCATTTCGGTTACCTCCCAAAAAGTGATTAGCCCTTGGCACGCTCAAGATACTCGCCGGTGCGGGTATCGATGCGGATCTTATCGCCGGGGTTGATGAACAGGGGGATCTTTATCTCGGCACCGGTTTCAAGGGTGCAGGGCTTCAGGGTGTTGGTGGCGGTGTTGCCGGCGAAGCCGGGATCGGTCTCGGTGACCTCCAGCTCCACGAAGGTGGGGGGCTCCACGTTGAATACCTTGCCCTTGTAGGAATAGATGGTGCAGACCATGTTCTCCTTGACGAAGCGGAAGTTGTCGCCAAGGCTGTCGCCGTTGATGGGCTCCATCTCATAGGTCTCGGGGTCCATGAAGTAATACAGGTCGCCGTCACTGTAGGAGAACTCGGCCTCCTTTCTCTCCACGAAGGCCTCTTCAAATTTTGCAGTGGGGTTGAAGGAGGTCTCTGTCACCGCTCCGGTGATGAGGTTCTTCATCTTGGTGCGGACGAAGGCTGCGCCCTTTCCGGGCTTCACGTGCTGGAACTCCACAACAACGTAGGGCTTTCCGTCCATCTCAAAGGTTTTGCCGTTTCTGAAATCACCGGCGGTAATGGTTGCCATATTTCGTACCTCCAAAGAGTTTATTCATAAGTTTACGCTTTATTCTACACTACTTTTTCCGGCATTGCAAGAGAAATCTTGCATTTTCCCTGCCTTAAGCCAAAATTACTTGCAGTTCCTTGGGCAGATGGCAGAGATTTTCGCAGCCGGAGTCCGTTATATAGATGCAGTCTTCGATTCTGACGCCGAATTTGCCGGTGATGTAGATGCCCGGCTCGTCTGAAATCACGTTGCCCCTGCAGAGCACGTCCCTGGAGGCCGTGCTGCAGTAGGGGCTCTCATGCACGTCGATGCCCAGGCCGTGGGACAGGCTGTGGGAGAAATAGCCGTCATAGCCCGCCTCGGCAATTATCCTTCTGGCAAGGCCGTCCAGGTCCTTGCCGGCCACGCCGGGCCTTGCGGCGTCGATGACCGCCAGCTGGGCCTTAAGCACGGTGTTGTAGACCCGCTCCATCTCGGCAGTGGGCTCGCCGATGCACAGGGTGCGGGTGGTGTCCGAGTTGTAGCCCGCCACGCAGGCGCCGAAGTCGATGGTCAGAAAGCCGTTTTTCAGCTTCCTGCCGTCCGGATGGCCATGGGGACTGGAGGAGTGCTCGGCGTTCACGGAGATGGTGTCGAAGGCCTTGTCGTCGGCGCCGTTTCTGAGCATGAGGCACAGAAGCTCCGTGGCCACGTCCCGCTCGGACATATCCCGGCTTATGCGGGGGATAAGCTCCAGGAAGCTCCTGGAGGCCACTGCCTGGGCGTTTTTAAGGAGCTCCAGCTCCTCCGGGCTCTTGACGGCCCGCAGCTCGCTCATAAGGTGCTGGCCCGGCACGAGCTCAACGGGCAGGTTCTTTTCGTAAACGGTGTACTGCCCGTGGGAGAGGCTCATCTCCTCCACGGCCAGGGTCCGGGCGCCGGTTTTCTTAAGGAACTCGCCCATAACCTCAAAGCTTTTGGCACGGTTTACAAGCTGCTCCACCCGGGCGGTCTTTATGCGGCTCCGGGCCTCCTCAAAGTACCGGGAGTCGATATACAGAACGGCCTCGTCCGCCGTTACGATTATCTCCCCGGCGGAGGAGGGAAAGCCCGTGGCGTAAAACCGGTTCTGGGGGCTTGTTATGAGCAGGGCGTCAGCTCCGCTCTCACGGACCTTTTCTCTTATTCTGGGAATGTTTTCAGTCATTGCTTTTCTCCTTCTTGGTGTCTTTGGTTTTGCGGAAAGGAGTCTCCAGCCAGTAGCGCCACTGGAGCCAGGGGTAGGTGAACTTTATGGGCTCCACCAGGATGGCGGTGACCCCGGCCAGCCTGGCGCAGAGCATATCGGTGTAGATCTGGTCCCCCACCAGGGCGGTATTCTCCCTGGGCACCCCGGCGTAGGCCATGGCCTCCTGAACGCCCCGGGGGGAGGGCTTGCCCGCCCGGTTGATATAGGGAACGCCCAGCTGGTCGGCAAAGCACTCCGGCCGCCGGCCCCGGTTGTTGGACACAATGAAAAGGGTTATGCCCGCCTTCTTCATGGCGGAGGCCCAGATATAGGCCTTCTCCGTGACCTTGTCCACCTTGTAGGGAGAGACCGTATTGTCCAGGTCAAGTATGAGAAGCCGGATATCCCGCTTTAAAAGATCCTCCGGCTGAATATCATAAAGGGACTTAAACTGCATATCGGGGCAGATACTCTCCAAGCTCTCCCCTCCTCTCTGGGGTAGATATTACCAGATTCCTGCGGATTTTTCAATACCAAGTCAAAGAATCCGGGAAAGCTCCTCTATTTCTCCGGGCGTCGTGGCCCAGTCCGTGCAGAGCCTGATTACAAAATCCTCCCCATGGGGCTCCCAGACGGAGAGGCACACCTTCTCCTGGAGCTCCCGGAGCTTGGCCGGGCTGACGACGACGAACTGCTGGTTCGTGGGGGTCTCCAGGAAGAACTCATAGCCCTTCTGCCGAAGAACGTCCTTCAGCTCCCGGGCCCTCTCCACGGCGTTCCGGGATATCTCCTCATAGAGCCCGTCCCGGAAAAGCTCCGCAAACTGTACCCCCAGAAGCCTGCCCTTGGCCAGGACCGCCCCGTGCTGCTTCATCACGGTGAAAAAGGCTCTGCACAGCCCCGGCTCCGGGAAGACCGCCGCCTCACCGAAAAGGGCCCCCACCTTGGTGCCGCCGATATAAAAAACGTCGCACAGGTCGGCAATATCCCGGAGAGTCAGGTCCCCGGCGGCGGCAAGGCCGTAGCCCAGCCGGGCCCCGTCCAGAAAGAGCCGCAGGTCATAGCGGCGGCAGGTATTATGTAAAGCTTCCAGCTCCCCCCGGGAATAGATTGTGCCGTACTCCGTGGGAAAGGAGATATACACCATGCCGGGCTCCACAATATGCTCCCGGGCCTCGTCATGGGTGTAGACCTCCATATAGCTCTCCAGGTCGGCGGAGGTTATCTTCCCCTCATGGGAGGGCAGGGTTATGACCTTGTGGCCGCTCTGCTCGATGGCGCCGGCCTCGTGGCCCGTCACGTGGCCTGTGGCGGCGGAGATGACCCCCTGCCAGGGGGAGAGCAGGGCGGCGATGACCGTGGCGTTGGTCTGGGTGCCGCCCACCAGAAAATGCACCTGGGCATTGGGCTTTCCGATGGCGGAGCGTATGTATTCTATAGCCTCGGCACAGTAGGGGTCCTCCCCGTAGCCTGCCGTGGCGTCCTCATTGGTCCTGCACAGGGCCTCCATAAGCCTGGGGTGACAGCCCCGGGCATAGTCACACTCAAAGTGCAGCATCTTCTCTCACGATCCTTTTTACCGATTTCTCCGCCTTGGCTCTGGCGGTCATGAACTCCCTGCCGCAGCCCAGGCAGCGCAGGCGGAAATCCGCCCCGATGCGCAGGACCTGCCACCGGTCCGAGCCGCAGGGGTGCTGCTTTTTTGTTATGATTATGTCACCCACCTGTATGTCCATGGGCTCACTCTCCCTTGATGGCCTCCCAGTACCGCTTTGCGGCCTGCTCGGCCTTGTTGTCGCCGTATTCGTAGTATTTCGTGCCCGCAAGGCCGTCGGGCATATACTGCTGCTTCACCCAGTGACCCGGGTAGTCGTGGGGGTACTTATAGCCCTGGTCCCGCTCGAAGCCCGTGCCGTCGGCGTGGACGTTCTGCATCTCCCGGGGCACCGTTCCCGCCTTGCCCTTCTCCACGTCCGCCCAGGCGGCGTCGATAGCCGTGACCACGGAGTTGGACTTGGGGGCCGTGGCCAGGAGAATGACAGCCTCCGCCAGGGGGAGCCTTGCCTCCGGCAGGCCCAGCTGCAGCGCCGTATCCACGCAGGCCTTCACGATGGGCACCGCCTGGGGGTAGGCCAGGCCTATATCCTCGCTGGCGGAGCAGAGAATCCGGCGGCAGGCCCCGGCCAGGTCCCCGGCGGCCAGGGTCCGGGCCAGGTAATGGAGGGCGGCGTCCGGGTCCGAGCCCCGGAGGCTCTTCATCAGGGCGGAGACGGCGTCAAAGTGCTGGTCCCCGTCCCGGTCATAGTGCATGCTGGACCTGCGGCTGACCTCCCTGGCGTCCGCCAGGCTCACGACTGCCTTACCCTCCCGGATGGGGGCGGCGGAGGCCAGGAGCTCCACGGCGTTGACGCTCTTTCGCACGTCGCCGCCGGAGGAGGAGGCGATCCAGTCCGCAACGCCCTCCTCCAGCTCCACCGCCACGCCTATGCGCTCGGACATCTTCTGGCAGGCCCGGAGCACAGCCTTCTTTACCTCCTCCGGGGGCACCTCCTTGAACTCGAACACCGTGGACCGGGACAGGATGGCGTTGTACACGTAGAAGAAGGGGTTTTCCGTGGTGGAGGCGATGAGGGTTATTTTCCCGTTCTCGATGAACTCCAGAAGGGACTGCTGCTGCTTCTTGTTGAAATACTGAATCTCGTCCAGGTACAGAAGTATCCCGTCCGGGGTCAGGAAGGTATCCAGCTCGTTAATGATATCCTTCACGTCGCTGAGGGAGGCCGTTGTGGCGTTGAGCCGCCGCAGCTGGCGGTGGGTCTCCCGGGCGATGATGTTGGCGACGGTGGTCTTGCCGGAGCCGGATGGGCCGTAAAATATCATGTTGGGCACCTCGCCGGAGGCGATGATGCGGCGGAGAAGGCCGCTGGGGCCCAGAATATGCTTCTGGCCGTAGACCTCATCCAGAGTAAGGGGGCGGATCTCATCCGCCAGGGGACGGTACATTCTCTTTACCTCCAGCTGAAAATTCTCCTTTATTATATGGCCGAAAGATGTTATAATCAAGAAAAACTTTCCGGGAGACGGGGCTATGGACAGAGAAAAATCGGATAAAATAGTCATGGAGCTGGAGAAGGCCTATCCCATGGCGGAGTGCACCCTGGACTATGAGGAGGCCTATCACCTGCTGGTCTCCGTGCGGCTGGCGGCCCAGTGCACGGACGCCCGGGTGAATAAGGTGACCCCGGCCCTCTTTGCAAAATACCCGGATGCGGCCGCCATGGCCGCAGCGCCGGCAGAGGACGTGGAGGAGCTCATCCGCTCCACGGGGTTTTACCACGGCAAGGCAAGGGACATAGTTGCCGCCGCAAAAATGATTACGGAGAAGTTCGGCGGCAGAGTGCCGGACAACATGGCGGACCTTCTGAGCCTGCCCGGCGTGGGCCGGAAGAGCGCCAACCTTATCCTGGGGGACGTTTACGGCGTTCCCGGCAGCGTGGTGGTGGACACCCACTGCATCCGGCTCACGGGCCGGCTGGGCTACCACAGCATAAAGGACCCGGAGAAAATCGAGTACATACTGCGGGACATTCTGCCGGCGGAGAAGGCAAACGACTACTGCCACCGGCTGGTGATGCACGGCAGGGCGGTGTGCACCGCCCGGGCGCCCCGGTGTGCCCAGTGCGTCCTGCATGACCTGTGCCAATACGCAAAAGAGGAGGAAAAGTGATGGAAACAATGCAGAATTTCAGTTTAGACCGGTTTACGGCCCTTCTGGCGGACAAGGTTTCCGTTCCCGGGGGCGGCGGCGCCGCAGCCCTCTGCGGGGCCCTGGCGGCGTCTCTTTGCTCCATGGCCGCCGTTTTCACCCTGGGCAAGAAGAAATTTGCGGAGGTGGAGCCTCAGATGTCCGCCGCCGCCGAAGAGTGCGGCAGCATCCGCCGGGAGCTTCTGGAGCTCATCGACCGGGACGCCGCCGCCTTTGAGCCCCTGAGCCGGGCCTACGCCATACCCAAAGAGGACCCGGACCGGCCCCGGGTCCTGGAGGAGGCCACCAAGGCCGCCCTGGCCGCCCCCATGGATATGCTCCGCACCTGCGCCCGGGCGGTGCCCCTTATGGAGCTGACGGCGGAGAAGGGCACAAAAATGCTTATTTCCGACGCAGGCTGCGCCGCCGTTCTGTGCCGTGCCGCCATGGAGTGCGCATACATGAACGTGCTGGTGAACACCCGCACCCTCTCCGACCGGCTCTTCGCCCTCTCCCTGGAGAACGAAGCCGCCGCCCTGCTCCATGAGTGCACCCGCCGCTGCGACGCCGCAGCGGATACGGTAACAAAGTATCTGAAGGGGTAAGCGGCACAATCCCTCAGTCAGCTTCGCTGACAGCTCCCTTTACACAAGGGAGCCAAAGG
>JAFPTE010000023.1 GCA_017400415.1 Oscillospiraceae bacterium | reverse complement strand
GAGCATGATGTTGAAAACGTCCTCGTGGGCCTTCTCGATTTCATCGAAGAGCACCACGGAGTAGGGGTGCCGGCGGACCTTCTCGGTGAGCTGGCCGCCCTCGTCATAGCCCACATAGCCCGGAGGTGAGCCGATGAGCTTGGACACCGTGTGCTTCTCCATGTACTCGGACATATCGATGCGGATCATGGCGTTCTCGTCCCCGAAGAGGGCCTCGGCCAGGGCACGGCACAGCTCCGTCTTGCCCACGCCGGTGGGGCCCAGGAACAGGAAGGAGCCGATAGGCCGCTTGGGGTCCTTCAGGCCAACCCTGCCCCGGCGAATGGCCTTGCTGACGGCGGCGACGGCCTCATCCTGGCCGATGACACGCTTGTGCAGTATCTCCTCCATCTTAAGAAGCCGCTGGCCCTCGTCCTCCGTCAGGGTGGTAACCGGCACGCCGGTCCAGCCCGCCACCACGGCGGCGATATCCTCCGGAGTCACCTTCTTGCCGGAGCCTGTCCGGTCGCTCTTCCAGCGGAGCTTCACCTGCTCCAGCTCCGCCCGCTTCTCCTTCTCCTTATCCCGGAGCTGGGCTGCACGCTCGAACTCCTGGGCCTTCACGGCGTTCTCCTTCTCGCCGGAAAGCTTTGCGCACTCTGCCTCCAGGTCACGGAGCTCCGCAGGCAGACGGTTTTCGTCCATCCGCACCCGGCTGGCGGCCTCGTCCACCAGGTCGATAGCCTTATCCGGCAGGAAGCGGTCGTTGATATACCGGCTGGAGAGCTTCACGGCGGCCTCAATGGCCTCGTCCGTGATGGCCAGGCCGTGGTGGGCCTCATACCGGTCCCGGAGGCCCTTCAGGATCTGGATGCTCTCCTCCTGGGTGGGCTCCTCCACCTGCACCGGCTGGAACCGGCGCTCCAGAGCGGCGTCCTTCTCAATGTGCTTGCGGTACTCGTTCAGGGTGGTGGCGCCGATGACCTGTATCTCACCCCGGCTCAGGGCGGGCTTGAGGATGTTGGAGGCATCCACGGAGCCCTCGGCAGCTCCGGCGCCGATGATGGTGTGGAGCTCGTCGATGAAGAGGATTATGTCACCCGCCTTCTTGACCTCGTCAATGGCGTTCTTTATCCTCTCCTCAAAGTCGCCCCGGTATTTTGTGCCGGCCACCATGCCGGTCAGGTCCAGGGAGACCACACGCTTTTCCAGAAGGTTTTCCGGCACGTCCCCGGATATGATGCGCTGGGCCAGTCCCTCGGCGATGGCGGTCTTGCCTACGCCGGGCTCACCGATGAGCACCGGGTTGTTCTTGGTCCGGCGGGAAAGAATCTGAATCACCCGCTGGACCTCCTCATTTCTGCCGATGACGGGATCCAGCTTTCCCTGGGCGGCCATAGCCGTCAGGTCACGGGAGAACTTATCCAGGGTCTGGGTATCCTCCCGCTTGCCCCGGCTGCCGGCGGTCTTCCGGGTCTCGGCCCCCATGGCGTCCAGGACGGAGGTATAAAGGCTGTTGATATCCGTGCCCAGGCTCCGCAGGAGCTTGCAGCCCACGCTGTCCTCCTCCCGGAGGATGGCCAGGAGCAGATGCTCCGTGCCGATAAGCTCGCTGCCCAGGCGGTTGGCCTCGGCCCCGGCCAGCTCAAGGATTCTCTTGGAGCGGGGAGTCAGCCCCTGAACGGTGGTGCCGCTCTTCTCGCCCCGGCCCACGTACTTTTCAATGGCGTCGGTTATGAGCTGCTCGTCCAGCCCCGCAGTGCGCAGGACCCTGGCGGCGGCCCCGCCGCCCTCCTTCACTATGCCCAGGAGTATGTGCTCCGAGCCCACGTAGCCGTGGCCCAGGTCGCAGGCGCTCTCATGGGCCTTTTCCAGGGCGCTCTTGGCCCTGTCCGTAAATCTGTCCTCATACATCATAATGCTTCACCTTCTTCGCCGTATTCTGCCGCTGTTATTTCTCCAGGCGCTTTATCTGGTCCCGGAGCTGGGCGGCCTTCTCGAAATCCTCACGCTCCACCGCCTGGTGCATCTCCTCCCGGAGGGCGTTCAGCTGGCGGCGCTTTGCAAGCTCATCGGTCTGTACCGGATCCAGGGGTCTGGCCGTGCCGATTTCCGGCTGGGCCTGGGCCTTTCTGGTCTCCACCCGGGGGCCCATGAGAGCCGGCATCATAAAGCCTCTGCCGAAGAAGCCCTCAAACATATCCTCGAACATCCGGTCGAAGTCCGGGAAGAAATCCCCTGTGTTTACGGTCTCGCCCATTTTGGCGGCGCAGTCGGGGCACAGGTGGGCCTCCGTGACCTTGCCGTTGACGTTGTATCTGTAATGATAATTGGCTTCGTTTCTGCCGCAGTTTGTGCACTTCATAATTATAATCTCCTTTTCCTTATTATATTCAGTTGGAACCCAGATAGCGCAGAATCATCTGCTTTAAAATTGCGGATCGGAGGGCGTCCCTCTTCTCCTGAGGCGCAGGGGCCAGGGCCGCCTCACCTACGGCGGAGAGCATGAGCCTGGCTGCGGCCTCGCTCATGGCGCCGGAGGCAACCGCATTGGACAAAAGCGCCCCGGCGCTCCTCTGGTCGATGGCCTCGCCCAGGGCGTTCACGGTGTGCATCATAAGGCTCTTGGGGTCCTGACGAACCCTCATAATCCTTATGTATCCGCCGCCGCCTCTGCGGGACTCGACGATGTATCCCCTCTCCGGGGAGAATCTTGTGGAGATTACATAGTTGATCTGACTGGGGACGCAGTTGAAGCGGTTTGCCAGCTCCGAGCGCTGGAGCTCCGCCGTGCTGTCCTCCTTCAGCATCTCGTTTATAAACTCCGCAATGGTATCGCTTATACCCACTGCGCTCACTCCTTTCTGGTGTTTCTTTTGACTTTGACTTTCTTTAACCTTCGAGCATATAATATCAAAACCCCGGCGATTTATCAAGCTTTGATTTTGACTAACTTTGACCTTTATACGCACTCACAGCCCATTTAGCTCACGATTGCTTCGTTTTTCTCACCCGCACTGATTTTTTCGCATTTTTTTGCGATTTTTGATTTATCCGGGCTTCCGGAGCGTTTAAAGTTAGATGGCACTAACTTTTTTGCCGAAAAAACCGCCGGATTTTTTTAAAAACCCCAAAAAAACTGTTGATTTTTAAAAAATAGGTGTTACAATGGGCCATGGGTAAGCACCAAACATCTTAGGTTTCAAGGAGGTACATACTAATGCCCAGATTTATCAGTGATGATTGCCTTTGCTGCGGCTCCTGCGCCGCTGTCTGCCCCTGTGAAGCTATTTCCATGGGTGATGAGCACTACGAAGTCGATCCCGACCAGTGCGTGGATTGCGGAGCCTGCGAGAATGAGTGCCCTGTGGGCGCCATCGGCGAGGCAGAAGAGTAAGAAAAGCTTGCGCCGCCTTCGGGCGGCGCAATTTTTTTATGTGCCGGCACAGCCTGCACATTCAACAGAAAGCCAAAGGCTTTCTGTTGAGACATGCGCTTTATCGCAGCCGGCAAGGAGCCGCCGGCTTTGGTCGGCGCATGAGCCGGCTCCCGCCGGCCTTTGAGGTGTTTTTGCAATGGCAGAGCTATTGCAAAAACCGAATTGATGATTTTTTTGGCGGCGCCTCAAACTGCGGCGCAATATTTTTGCCCCGGGGCTGTACCTTTTGGGGTTTTTATATTATAATGTTGCAGGAACGGAGGGAGAGTATGGCATTTACGGAGCTTTGGAAGGGCGGCCCGGTCTTTGACGCCGGCAAGGCCTTTCCCGTTACAACGGACTCGGTGCTGCTGGCGGACTTTATCCGACCCAGGGGCCGGGGCCTTGAGCTGTGCAGCGGCAGCGGCCTTGTGTCCCTGCTGCTTCTGAACCGCTCCCCTGCCCTTTCCCTTGTGCTGGCGGATATCCACAAGCCCGCCTGCGACCTGGCAGAGAAAAACCTGGCCGCCAACGGCCTTGAGGCCCAGGTGCTGTGCCGGGACGTGCGTCAGCTGCGGGAGGCGGAGGTGGGGCGCTTTGACTTTGTCTTTGCCAATCCCCCCTACTTTGAGGAGACCGGCGGCAAAGCCGACGACCCTGTGCGCTCCCTGGCCAGAGGTGAGGGGACCTGCTCCCTGGGCGACTGTGTCCGGGCGGCCGGAAGGCTCATGGGCCAGGGCGGAGCCTTTTTTGCCGTGTACCCGGTGCGGCGCATGGCGGAGGCCATAGGCCTCATGCGGGTCTGCGGCCTGGAGCCCAAGCGCCTGCGCTTTGTGACCCACAGCCCCGACAGGGCCCCTTCCCTCTTTCTGACGGAGGCCAGAAAGGGCGGCGGCGTGGGCCTCGTCATGGACCCCACCCTTATTCTCCGGGACGAGGACGGCCGGGACAGCGAAGAGGCAAAGAGAATCTACCATCTTGGAGGCGAATGATATGTCCGGAACGCTCTGCCTTGTGGGCACTCCCATCGGAAACCTGGGGGACTTCTCCCCCCGTGGGGTGGAGGCCCTGAAGGACTGCGACTTTATTGCCGCTGAGGACACCAGGGTCACCCTGAAGCTCCTGAGCCGGTACGAAATAAAAAAGCCCATGGTGAGCTACCATGAGCACAACAAGGCCGAGAGCGGCAGACGCATTCTGGAGCGGCTCCTGGCAGGCGAGACCTGCTGCCTGGTGACGGACGCCGGTATGCCCGCCATCTCGGACCCCGGTGAGGACCTGGTGCGGCTATGCTATGAAAATGACGTGGCTGTCACCGCCGTTCCCGGACCCAGCGCCGTCATTACCGCCCTGGCTCTGTCCGGCCGGGACACCACCCGCTTTGTTTTTGAGGGCTTTCTGCCGGTGCAGCCCGGGGTCCGGCGCCGCAGACTGGAGGAGATTGCCGCCGAGAAGCGGACCGTTATCGTATATGAGGCCCCTCACAAGCTCCAGCGCACTCTGGCCGACCTGTGCGAGGCTCTGGGCGGCGACAGGAGCCTGACCATCTGCCGGGAGCTCACCAAGCTTCACGAGGAGGCCGTGCCCACCACCCTGTCCCAGGCCGTGGAGAAATACTCCCAGACGGAGCCCAAGGGCGAGTTCGTGCTGGTCATAGCCGGCGCTCCGGAGCGTCCCCAGGCCCAGCTTACCCTGGAGGAGGCCGCCCGGCAGGTGCTCAGCCTGAAGGCCGAGGGCGAGAGTCTTAAAGCCGCCGCCAAAGCCGTTGCCGCCCGTACCGGCTACGGCAAGAGCGCCCTTTACTCCGCCGCCCTGGATATGGAGGAGTAATCAGACAATCCGGCAAAATTGCATAATTGTCAGGCTTTTCCGGTTATGATATAATAAATTGTTGAATTCATACCCGGAGACACCCATGAAGATTCTTTTTATAGTAAACAATGTCTTTGCCCGTGGCAACGGCCTTTCCGCCTCCGTGCGCAGAACTGCGGAGCTTCTGAAGGCCCGGGGCCACCAGGTCCGGATCTGCAGCGGCGGCGGCGAGGGCGGAGAAAGAGCGGATTATCCCCTAAGGGATTTTGAGCTTCCGGTTTTCGGCGGCCTTGTCCGCTCCCAGGGCTATTCCTTCGCCGCTGCGGATAAAAAGGTCCTTGCGGAGGCCATCCGGTGGGCGGATATCGTGCACCTGGAGGAGCCCTTCTGGCTCCAGATGAGGGCCGCCGGTCTGGCGGGAAAGCTTGGAGTACCCCTTTTCGCCACCTACCATCTGCACCCGGAGAATCTCTTCGCCTCCGTCCGCCTGGAACGGAGCCGCTTTTTCAACGACACCTGCATGCTCTTCTGGCGGAATCTGGTCTTCGACCGGTGCCAGGCGGTCCAGTGCCCTACGGAAAAGGTGAAAAAGCGCCTGGAGCGCTGGCACTTCAGGGCCCGGCTGCCGGTCATCTCCAACGGCATCTCCCCTCTGGCGGAGCTGCCGGCGGCGGATAAGCCCGGGGACGGCACCTATACAATACTCTGCGTGGGGCGGCTCAGCCGGGAGAAGGATCAGGAAACCCTGCTGCGGGCAATGAGGCACAGCCGATACGCCGGAAGAATCCGCCTGGTCTTCGCCGGACGGGGGCCCAGGGAAAAGCAGATAAAGGCACTGGCCGCAGAGCTTACGGCGGAGGGCGTTCTCAGATACGCTCCCGTCTTCGGCTTCTATGACGGCGCCGAGCTTACGAAGCTTGCCGTCAATTCCGACCTGTACGTCCACTGCGCCACCGTCGAGGTGGAGGGCATGGGCTGCATGGACGCCGCCCGGACGGGCCTTGTGCCCATCATTGCGGAGGGGGACAAAACCTCCACCTCCCAGTTTGCCCTCTCTCCGGAGAGCATCTTCCCTGCCGGGGACGAAAGGGCCCTGGCCGGCCGCATCGACTGGTGGCTTGCCGACGACGAGCGGCGGAAAGGCGAGGCCCTGCGCTACCGGGGCATGGACGGGCAGTACTACGTGGAAAAGAGCGTCACAGCCCTCATAAGTGAATATGAGCGCATAATAAAAAAGGACTGAGGCTGCTCAGTCCTTTTTACTCTTCAATCACGGTTTCCGTCTCCCGCTGGAGCCAGGGCACCTCCAGCTTCACCCCGTCATCGGTGTAGACGATGTACTTCCGGAAGGAGGCCACGATGCCCCAGAATATCAGCACCGCAGCCACGACCAGGACGGCCAGCACAATAAGTGCCGTGCGCCAGGGGTGCCCGGTGCGGTATATGCGCCTGTCACGGCGCCTGTCGTCAGTCACAGCCGACCCTCCTCGGCGTCCCTTATCATATCCACCCGGATCTGGTGGCGCCCCCCCTCGAAGGAGGCGGAGAGGAAGGCGTCCACAATCCTGAGGGCCAGGCCCGGACCCACTATGGCGCCGCCCAGAGCCAGCATATTGGCGTTATTGTGGCGTCTCGTCAGCTCCGCAGACAGAACGTCGCTGCACAGGGCGCACCGTATGCCGGGAATCTTGTTGGCGGTGATGGAGATGCCGATGCCGGTGGTGCACACCACAATGCCGAAGTCGCACTCCCCGTCCGCCACCGCATGGGCACAGCGGGCGCCGAAAACCGGATAATGGACGGACTCGTGGGAGTAGGTGCCCAGGTCCAGAATCTCCACGCCCCTGTTCTCCAGGTGCCTTTTAATAATCTCCTTAAGATCAAAACCGCCGTGATCGGCTGCAACAGCTATTTTCATTGTCCGAATCCCCCTTCGGCCTTTTCTCTTTATATTATAACACCTCTTCGGGGTCTTTGTAAACGTATTTTATCCATTCTTCGTTGCCGGGCTCTGAGGATTTCCGGCACATGAAGGAATAGACCCGGTCCCGGAGCTCCTCCTTCCGCTTGGGCAGCGGCAGGGACATATCCGGCTCCATGGGCTCCGAGAAGGTCACGGTCATGGCCGGGGGCAGAAGGCCGAAGAGCCGGCGCCGGTACCTGGTGCACATGGCCACGGCGGGCAGGCCCTCCCGGGCGGGATAATGAAAGGACACGGGGCCGAAGCGCCGTATTCCGGTGTAGAAGGGCCAGACGTGGGCCTCCGGAAAGATGGCAATGCAGCCCCCCTCCTGGCCCCGGCGGCGGACTGCCTCCATAAATTCCGGCATGGCCTCCCGGTCGTTGGGAATGGGGATACAGCCTAAAAGGAGCACTATGTTCCTGAGCCCGGGAATCGATACGGCGTCGGGGTTTGCCACCACATAGGCCCGCCTGGGGAAGGCGCACAGGGCCGGGATCAGAGCGTCCAGGTCCCGGGTGTGGTTGCCGTACAGGAAAAAGCCGCCCCTTATCCCCCGGAGGGAGCGCAGATTTTCAAGCCTCAGTCCCAGCCAGACCTTCGTTATTATGAAGGCCAGGGGCATGGCCACTATGTAATATGCGAAAAAAGACAGTATCCGCCACAGGAGCCCCTCCCTTAAAAAGGGAAAACCCTTGCCCACATTTTTTTGGGCAATATTCGTGCCTGCAAAATCATCAAGTTGCTCGTCAGAATAATATATTACTCTTTTCAGCTTTTCTCTCTCCCAGCATTTCACTGAACAAATGCGTCGATTTTTGTTTATTTTAACATACCCGTCTCTGATTCTCAACGGTTAAAAAAAAGATTTTGCCTGTTTTCCGGCTTTTTTTCTCAAATCTATAATGCAAAATAGATAAAAATTGTGATTTTATTGTTGACATTTTGGAAAAATGATTATATAATCAATGCCGTGCCTAAATAGAACAGAAGAACTTTTCATCGCTGGCCGGCGTATATGCGTCCACGTCGACGATACACGGTTCGGCGGTTTTATTTTGGTATATAAACCCTTAGGAGGTATAATAAAATGAACAACGGTACTGTAAAATGGTTCAACCAGGAGAAGGGCTACGGCTTCATCTCTAATGACGACGGAAGCGGCGATGTCTTCGTCCACTTCTCCGCCATCCAGATGGACGGCTATAAGACTCTGGCCGAGGGTCAGAAGGTTACTTATGAGACCGAGCCCGATCCCCGTGACAGCTCCAAGGAGCGTGCTGTGAACGTCGTTCCTGTCAAGGCTGAGTAATTGAACTGTTTTTCAGTGCCGGCAAGACGCAAGCCTTACCGGACAAAAACCGCCGCACCGGAAAAACCGGTGCGGCGTCTTTTTATTCTGCATTATCCCCCGAATCACGGCGGTGGGGCCGTCTTCCCTTGTGGAAGGTGCGCTTCTGGCGGTTCTCGTGGCGGCGCTTTTCGGTGTGCACCGTGGCCTCCAGGACCTCCTGATTCTGCCTGGCCTCAGCCTGGGCCCTGGTCTCCCGGTTTTCCCGGCTCTCCCGGGCGGGCTTGACCTCCGGGGCCTTCTCCTCCTTCACATGGGTGGAGGGAAGCCTTGTGACAGGCTGATTTCCGGTGACCTCGCTGCCCTTGCGGATTCTGAGGGGGGCCTTCTCCTGGGGCTTTTCCTCAGTCTTGGCGGCCAGATACTCCGCCCGCTTTGCCTTGCCGCCAAGAACGTTTATCTCCGATGCGGCAAAGGTCTTCAGGGAGGTGTCTCCCCCCTCCTCCAGCCGCACCCGGACGGTGCTCTTGAGCAGATTAACGTCCACCACGGTGCCGACCCCAGCGGGGGTCTCCACGAAGGAATCCAGCTTCGGCACCAGCTGCACCAGCTCCTCATAGACCTCCTCCTCGTACTTGAGGCAGCACATGAGCCTGCCGCAGGCGCCGGAAATCTTGGTGGGGTTCAGGGAGAAGCCCTGGTTTTTCGCCATCTTGATAGAGACGGGCTGGAAGTCATCCAGGAACTGGGCGCAGCAGTAGGTGCGGCCGCAGATGCCGATGCCGCCCAGCATGCGGGCCTCGTCACGGACGCCGATCTGCCGCAGCTCGATGCGCATGCGGAAGGTGCCGGCCAGGTCCTTCACCAGCTCACGGAAGTCCACCCTGCCGTCGGAGGTGAAGAAGAAGAGGATCTTGCTGCCCTCAAAGTTGTACTCCACATCCACAAGCTTCATATCCAGGCCGTGGGCCTTGATTTTCTCCTTGCAGATGACCATGGCCTCCTGTTCCCGGCGGCGGTTCTCCTGGGCCCGGCGGTCATCCTCCGCCGTAGCCAGGCGCAGCACCGGCCGCAGCGGCTGGCGGACCAGATTATCCTCAATCTGCCGGTTCCCGGCCACGCACTCGGCATACTCCGGCCCCTTGGCGGTCTCAACCACCACCCGGTCTCCGGGGACGGCGGTTACGCCTGCAGGGTC
>JAFPTE010000022.1 GCA_017400415.1 Oscillospiraceae bacterium | reverse complement strand
GTATGTAAAGCGGGCCAAGGCTACCCGGGATATGGAGGCCGCCAGAGCCCACGGGGATGTTGGCTATGTCCACCGCATGCTGGGCATAAGGCCGGAGGATGCACCTATCTCCTCCGCCATCTACTGCACCTGTCCCGGGGACGGCAGCGCCCGGGAGCAGGCCGCCTCCTGCCAGCGGGTACTGGGGGCCGGGGCAAATATAGCCCGGGAGTACGCCACCAAGCGCTACCGCTCCAACGTCATAAACTGGGGCATGGTGCCCTTTGAGACCGATTCGGAGTTTGACTTCGCCCCCGGGGACTGGGTCTATGTGCCCGGCATCCGGCAGCTCATCGCCTCCGGCGGCGACAGAGTTACCGCCGCTGTTGTGACGGAGAAGGGCACGGAGCAGGTGGAGCTGCGGCTTCCGAATCTCTCCGCCGGGGAGCGGGCCATACTGCTGGCGGGCTGCCTTATGAACAAGTACAGGGAGGACAGGAAATGAGCAGAATTCAGATGAAAAATCCCGTTGTGGAGATGGACGGGGACGAGATGACCCGGGTCATCTGGGCCCTTATAAAGCGGGACCTGCTGGAGCCCTTCGTGGAGCTTAAAACGGAGTATTACGACCTTGGCCTTCCCCACCGGGACGAGACCGGGGACGCCGTGACCCATGAGGCGGCGGCAGCCATCAAAAAATATCACGTGGGCGTCAAGTGCGCCACCATCACCCCCAACGCCCAGCGGGTGGAGGAGTATAACCTCCGTGAGATGTGGAAGAGCCCCAACGGCACCATCCGGGCGGCTCTGGACGGCACGGTTTTCAGAACGCCCATTCTGACGAGGGCCGTATCCCCGGTGGTAAAGGGCTGGAAGAAGCCAATCACCATCGCCCGCCACGCCTACGGCGACGTGTACCGGGCCACGGAATACCGGGTGCCCGGCCCCGGACGGGCGGAGCTCTGCTTTACAGGCGAGAACGGCGAGACCTTCCGGAAGACGGTGTACGACTATGAGTGCGCCGGGGTACTGCAGGCCATGTTCAACAAGGACAACTCCATCGAGTCCTTCGCCCGCAGCTCCTTTGAATACGCCCTGGACCGGGGAGAGGACCTGTGGTTTTCCACCAAGGACACCATCTCCAAGCAGTATGACCAGACCTTCAAGCTCATTTTCCAGCGGATTTTTGACGAGGAGTATAGGCAGAGATTTGCGGAAAAGGGTATTGAGTACTTCTACACCCTCATTGACGACGCCGTTGCCCGGGTGATCCGGTCCAAGGGGGGCTTCATCTGGGCCTGCAAGAACTATGACGGGGACGTTATGAGCGACATGGTCTCCGCCGCCTTCGGCTCTCTGGCCATGATGACCAGCGTTCTGGTCTCGCCGGAGGGGAACTTTGAGTATGAGGCCGCCCACGGCACCGTCACCCGCCACTGGTACCGCTATCAGCAGGGGGAGAGGACCAGCACAAACCCGGTGGCCACCGTCTTCGCCTGGTCCGGCGCCCTGCGGAAGCGGGGAGAGCTGGACGGAACGCCGGAGCTGTGCGCCTTTGCCCACCGGCTGGAGAAGGCCACTCTGGACACCATCGAGTCCGGGGTCATGACAAAGGACCTGGCCCTGCTCAGCGAGATACCCGTAAAAAAGACGGCGGACACGGAGGAGTTCATCTCCGCCATCGCCGAAAAGCTGTAAAAAAACGGGAGCGGCCCAGTGCCGCTCCCGATGCGTTATTCCTGAGTTTTCCTGTCGGCGTCCCCGGCGCTGTCCAGAATCCGCTCCACCATGTCGAAGTAGATCTGTTCGGCGTCAAACCGGAAGCCCTTTTCCAGCCGGTGGGCCATCTCCTCATCCCCGCACAGCAGGGTCATGTCCATGAGCTGGGCCTCCCCGTCGGAGAGGGAGAGACGGACCGTGAAGCCCCCGGACTTCATGAGCTCGTGGCCGGTGCTTATGAGCCTGTCCCGCTCAAGCTTTCTGTTCAGGGAGTCCGCCGATTTCTCCGCCCGGATGCGCACGGAGTAGGGCAGGTCGTTTTCCATGGTCTCCCCGTTGTCCCGGCCCTTGGGGGTGATGGTGAAGAAATCGTCCGCCTGGGCCACCTGTCCCCGGTCCACCAGGTCCCCCAGGCAGTCCGTAAAGTCGAAGTAGCTGAACCCGTCGTCACAGAGCAGGGTGGCCTCCGTCAGCTCGTTTTTGGGCACCGGGCTTTTAATGCGCCGGAGTATGAAAAGAATGAGCACCTTCAGCTCGATTTCGCCGTGGATGAATCCTAATCTGCGTTCCATAAGTCTGACCTCTTAACATGTTGTAAGCCTGATTATACATTGATTTTCCCGATTTTGCAACAGATTATGGAACTTTTTGCCCGAAGCCGCCGTCAAAGAAATATGGAATGATTGACTTTTCCGCCGGTTCATATTATAATCTGCTGTGAGTGAGGAGTGATATGATGACACCTTTCGATGATGAAAACGAGTTCGACGAAAAGCCGGGCTTTGATAAGAGCATAATTCTGATGATCGTGGTGGCTGTCCTGGCCGTGGCCCTGGTGGGCTTTGTGGTCTGGGCCATACTGGGGGGCGGCAGCTCCCCCTCCGATGAGGGCGGACAGAAGCCCAATACGGACCCTATCCAGGTGAATATCGATAAGGATAAGGACCACAACCCCTCCGGCGGCCAGACCGAAAAGGACCCGGAGGAGAATAAGCCGGATCCCGGCAGCACCCAGCCCGGTCCCGGCACGGACCCCAACCAGGGGGGCGATATCGTGATCCCCGGTGACGGCACAGGCCCCAAGACCGACCCTGACCCGGGCCAGCAGCCCGGCGAAAATCCGGGAGAGCAGCCCGGCGAGAATCCCGGTGAAAATCCCGGCGAAAACCCCGGAGAGAACCCCGGCGAAAATCCCGGCGAGAACCCCGGCGAAAACCCCGGTGAGAATCCCGGCGAGAACCCCGGCGAGAACCCCGGAGAAAACCCCGGCGAGAACCCCGGCGAGAACCCCGGTGAGAATCCCGGCGAGGAGCTTCCTCCCGAGGAGCCGGACACCCGGCCCTTCAGCGTGCTGACCGGCCTGCGGGTTGATGAGGAGAACACCATGACCCGGCCCTACGCCGTGATCCTCAACAACATTGAGGCCTCCGCACCTCAGACCGGCATTTCCCAGGCGGACGTGGTCTATGAAATGCTGGTGGAGGGCGGCATAACCCGCTTCGTGGGCATTTACAACACCCTGGACGGCACCCAGTCCCTGGGCAGCATCCGCAGCGCCAGGCCCTACCTGGTGGACGTGGCGGAGATGTACGATGCGATCATCGTCACCGCCGGCTCCTCCGATGCGGGCTACATACAGATGAAGACCAAGGGCCTGACCTATCTGGACGGCGTCAACGGTCCCGAGGAGGACGAGATTTTCTACCGTGACCCGGGCCGCCGCTCCAACGCCGGCAACGTGAACGCCCTTATGCTGGACACCGCCGCCGCTAAGCAGTACCTTCTGGACCATGAGGCCCGGATGAGCCATGAGTACGCCATGAACTACGGCATCACCTTCCGGGATGAGCCTCTGGCCGGCAGCAAGAAGGCCGCCAACGTGCAGGTCCGCTTCGCCGCCAGCGGGAAGACCACCTCCTTCCTGTACAACGAGACCACCGGCACCTACGCCGCCTCCCAGTTCGGCTCCGCCATGGTGGACGAGGCCACCGGCGATTCCGTCAGCTTCAAGAATATCGTCATCCTCTATGTGGACGTAAACCGCATCAAGGACGATGAGGAGGGCCGCCTGACCATCACCACCACCGGCCGGGGCAACGGCTACTATATCTCTGACGGCACCTCCGTGGCCATCAGCTGGAAGCGCACCGCCGGGGAGAACTTTGAGCTCACCACCACCGACGGCACCCCCATCGCCTTCGGCAGAGGCACCACCTACTTCGGCCTCATAAGCTCCAACGGCGCCGTCACAAGAAACTAAGCAAACGAAACGGCCTCTCCGAAAGGAGAGGCTGTTTTTTTCATGTTTTGGTGGTCTCCTCCAGGGCACGGCGGTAGGTATCCGTGACGGAATTGACCGTGTCCGGCGGGAAGAACTCGTTTACGGGGAAGTCGATGCGGGCGAAGAGGGTGCAGGGGTCGTCGCTGTCGGCGCCGACGCACTCAGATTCGGGCACGCAGTAGTCGTAGGCCGGTATCAGCAGCTGGCTGGACCGCTGGAGCCGCACCAGGGAGAACTGGCCCAGGGTGCAGTACACCCGGCGCACGTCCTGGGCGGTGACCAGCTCCTCCGGGAACAGGTCGGCGATGGGCTGGGGGATGAGCGGGACAACTGCGTCTGGCATGACCGCATCGGCGTTTACGAGCTTCATCTCCAGGCAGATGGGCTCCAGAGCCTCCACCACCGCCTCCGGCAGTCTGTAGGTGGGCAGGGAGGCGGCGGTCACGTCCTCGATGCTGCCGGCGGAGGAGAAGACCTTGGCGCTGCCCTCACTGCCGTAGAGCAGCACCTGCTTGGAGGCGATGCACAGGCCCAGCACCGGCTGGGCGGCAGGGGGCAGGGTCTCACCGGTAAGTCTGTAATAGTAATTCACAAGAACAGTGTAATAGCCCCGGTTGAACTGGACGGGGCTCACGGCGGCGTCGGCGTAGATAAGCTCCGCCCGCCGGGCGGAGACGCCTGAGGCTGCGTCTATGGCGGTCTGGGAAGACTCGGTCACGTAGACCCGCAGGTCGTCAAAGCAGTCTCGGGAGCGGCAGGAGTCGAAGACCTTGTCTGTATGTACGCATACCGCTTCGCTGACGGTGACCTCCTCCGCTTGTTCCCGGGGGGCCTTGGTATCAGCCATTTTAATTCCTCCTTCATCATGGGGCCGTATATCGGCCGTCACCCTATCTTATGCGGCGGGCCGGGCCGGTGCCATAAAAAAAGGAAGACCGGGCCCGGTTCTTGACAAACCGGGGCCGGATATAGTATAGTTTCCTGGAAAACGGAGGCGATTTCATGAAGGAGACAAGGGGATACCCCGTATTTACCATAACCCAGAAGGGCACCCGCTGGGTGGAGACCGGCCACCCCTGGATATATGACGCCGAGGTCACGGAGGGGCCGGACTGCCCCAACGGGGCTCTGGTGGACGCCGTGAGCCCCAAGGGCAAGTACCTGGGCACGGGCTTTTTAAGCAGGCAGAGCCGCATACGCATCCGGCTCGTGAGCCGCAACGCCAACGACCGCTTTGACTCCGCCTTCTGGCTGAGGCGCTTCAGGTATGCCTGGGACTACCGCAAGCAGGTCCTGGGGCCGGACGTCACCGCCTGCCGGGTCATCTTCGGGGAGGCGGACGGCTTCCCGGGCCTGACCGTGGACAGGTTTTCGGATATTCTGGTGACCCAGACCCTGTCCCTGGGCATCGAGCAGCGGAAGGCGGAGCTCTTCCCCCTGCTTCTGCAGGTCCTGCGGGAGGACGGCCAGGAGATCCGGGGCATTTATGAGCGCAATGACGTGGCCATCCGGGCTCTTGAGGGCATGGACGAGGGCAAGGGCTGGCTTGTGGGCGGCGGCGAGACCGTCACGGAGATATGCGAGAACGGCATTTACTATAAGGTGGACGTGGAGAACGGCCAGAAGACCGGCTTTTTCCTGGACCAGAAGTATAACCGCCTGGCGGTCCAGCGCCTGGCCCGGGGCAGAAGGGTCCTGGACTGCTTCACCCACACGGGCTCCTTCGCCCTGAACGCCGCCCGGGGGGGCGCAGAGCACGTCACCGCCGTGGATATCTCCGCCCAGGCTGTGGAGATGGCCCGGGCCAACGCTGTCCGGAACGGCCTGGAGGGGAAGATGGACTTTCTGGAGGCGGACGTTTTCGACCTGCTGCCCGGCCTGAGCCAGCAGGGGGGAGCCCCCTATGACTTCATCATTCTGGACCCGCCGGCCTTCACCAAGAGCCGGAAGACCGCCGACCGGGCGGAGAAGGGCTACAAGGAGATAAACTACCGGGCTATGAAGCTCCTGCCCCGGGGCGGCTACTTCGCCACCGCCTCCTGCAGCCACTTCATGCCCTCGGAGCGGTTTGAGGCCATGCTCCGCTCCGCCGCCCGGGACGCCGGGGTGGAGCTAAAGCAGATCGAGGCCCGCCAGCAGGCCCCGGACCACCCCATACTCTGGAACGTTCCCGAGACGGACTATCTGAAATTCTACATTTTCCAGGTAATATAAGAAGAGGACCGGCCGAAGGGCCGGTCCTCGCTTCATTTCAGGGTAAGGTCATAGGTCTCGCCGTACTTCGGGTTCAGGGTGAAGGAGCTCTGGGTGAGCTTTATCTCCCTGCCCAGGGGCTCGAAGCCGTCCAGCAGGGTGAATTTAATCCAGAAGCCCTCCGTGCTCTCCACGTCCCGGAGCAGGTCGGCTTTTGACATGTACAGGTATTCGATTTTGTCCAGGGGGGCGGTCTTTGAAGCCTCGTAGCAGCCGCCGACGCCCTTGGACACGTCGCCGATGCCCCACTCGTAATTCATTTCATAGGCCGGAGCCTCGGTATCAATGTGGATTTTCAGGAGGAATTCCGAGTCACGGGGCTGGGGCGGCTCCTCCGTCAGGCTGCAGGCGCAGAGGCCCGCCGCCAGAAGGCCCAGAAGAATGAGGGCCGCAATGGTTTTTCGTTTCATTTTGTCTCCCTTCAGATAAGGCTCAGGAGCACCAGCGCCCCCACAGAGCCGTAAGCCCAGGGCCGGAAGGTCTGCCTTCCGGTCATGATGTTTACCCCGTAGGCCACGGTCCCCGCCGCCAGCACCAGCACCAGCCAGGAGGACAGAAGCCGCAGGGGGGTGAAGCCGAAACAGTCGATGTACAGCCAGAGCTTGCTGCCCGCCACCACGGCGAAGAGCAGGCTCTCCGCCAGCAGCACCAGAGTCACGGCCTTCACGGCGGAGGTCACCGCCCGGGAGGAGCGGACCATGGCCCAGGTGAGGGCGAAGTTCACCGCCATGACCCCGCAGAGCTCAAAGAAGCCCTGGCGGGCGTACTGACTTACGATGAAGCCCTCCGGCAGGGTGCGGGTGAAGGCCCCGAAGAGGTAGCTGCCCTGGAAAAAGAAGAAGAAGCCGTACACCAGGGCGAAAACTGTGCCCATGGCCGCCCAGAGCCCCCAGGGCACCGCCGCCAGCTTTCCCAGGGCGGAGTTCACCTGGTCCCCCATCTTCCGCACCTTCTCCGTATCCTCCCGGGCTGTGCCGCCCACAAGGCCGAAGATGTAGGCACCCACCAGAAGCCGGGGGAGGAAGAGTATCCGGAATTCCTCGGAGAAGATGTCGTCCAGGTCGATGCGGAGGAAATCCCGCACCTTGTCCGCCCAGAAGGCGAAGCTGTCATCGGCGCTGGACAGGAGGGAGGCGGCCAGAGCCAGAAGCAGAAGGCCCGCCAGCAGGGCCAGCACCACGGCGGCAACCGTGGCGGCCCGGGGCTTCTTCTTCCCGGCAAAAAGGTCCCTGACGGTCCTGACTATGGTCAGAATCCGCAGGCCGAAGTGCTTGAAGGGGTAAAAAATCACAGCAAGAAAGGCGTCTGCCGGGGCCAGGTGGCAGGTCCGCCCCTCCAGCAGGGTGCCGGAGCGGCACAGGGCGCACCAGATGGCCAGACCGTGGAGGGCCAGGACCGCAAAGAAGACGCCCTCCTCCTCAAAAACCGCACCCCGGAAGGTGAGCCCCAGGGAGAAAACCAGCATGCAGGCCATGAAATACCGGCTCTCCGGCAAGGCCTTTCTGCCGATGTTCACAAGCTCCGTCATAACAAGGAAGAG
>JAFPTE010000021.1 GCA_017400415.1 Oscillospiraceae bacterium | reverse complement strand
ACAGAAGTTCGATCCCGTGCTCCTTGCAGGCCTTCCGCATCTCTTCCGGCCAGACCGAAGCCTGTACTTCGCCGATGTGCGCGCGGTCGAGCAGCAGCATGCAGAGCCGTGACTGGCCGATGCCGCCGCCGATGGACTGGGGCAGCTTCCCCTCCAGGAGCATTTTGTGGAACATGAGGTTTTTCCGCTCCTCACAGCCCGCCTCCTTAAGCTGGCGCTCCAGAGCCTCCGGGTCAACACGTATGCCCATGGAGGAAACCTCAAACCGGTCCTGAAGCACCGGGTTCCACATAAGGATATCGCCGTTGAGCTCCCAGTCGTCATAGTCCGGGGCACGGCCGTCGTGCTTTATGCCGCTGCGCAGGCGCTTGCCGATCTGCATAAGGAAGACCGTGTGGTGCTCCTTCAGAATCTCATACTCCCGGCGCTCCGGGGTCAGGGCCGGGTACATATCCTCCAGCTCCTGGGTAGTGATGAAGAACACGTTCCGGTCCGGGGTATAGGTGAGCTGGGGGAAGTGGTACCGGACAGTGGTGGCCGTGTCGCAGATGGCCCCCACGATGGCGGTGACGGTCTCCTTCAGGTACTCCACGTTCCGGTTCTCCGGCTTTATTATCTTTTCCCAGTCCCACTGGTCCACATAGATGGAGTGGAGGTTATCGGTGTTCTCGTCCCGGCGGATGGCGTTCATATCCGTGTAAAGGCCGCTCTCCGGCTTGAACTCATAACGCAGAAGGGCCAGGCGCTTCCACTTGGCCAGGGAGTGGACAACCACGCCCGTGACGCCCACATCCGGGATCTCAAAGCTCACCGGCCGCTCAACTCCGTTCAGATCGTCGTTGAGGCCGGTGCTGCCGTCCACAAAAAGCGGGGCGGAGACCCGGTGCAGATTGAGCCTTATGGTCAGATTTCGCTGAAAGTCCTGATGGATAAGCTCGATGGCCCTCTGTAATTCGTTATTCGTCAGGGGCATTTTATACCCTTCCGGAATTTTCAAGCTGCTCATATTGACACCGGCTTTCGTTAATATAATTCCCACTTATAATAATACATTTTCCCCGCCTGTGCAACATATTTTTTTATTAAACCCAAAGGCGGCGGGGCGGCTTCTCCCGGCGGTAGTCTCCGGGCACCTCCACAAGGATTATGTCATCCCCAATGCGGCGTATGCACTCCCAGGGTATCAGATAATCGTCCTCCCGCAGGAAAAGGCCCAGAAATCGGCAGGGCCCCGGCACCATTATGGCCAGCACCTGGCCCGTGGCAGTGTTCACGGCCACGTCGCACACGCAGCCCAGCCGCAGACCGTCGCAGATATTGATGACCTCCTTGTACCTCAGTTCTCTGACTCTGCACCTCATAAAAAACACCTCCCGGCATACTCACCTGGAGTATATGCGCCGGGAGGGGCATATTATGACCTTTTTCGCCTCACTCCAGAACAGCATCCAGGGCGGCGTAAAGCTCCTCATAGGTCTCGAAGGCGGGGATATGGGGATAGTCCGCCTTTATCTTCTCCGTGGTGCGGAAGAGGAAGCCCGCCTTGCCCGCCTGTATCATGGCCAGGTCGTTGTAGCTGTCCCCGAAGGCCACGGTCTCATAGCCCACGGACTGGAGTGCCCGGACCGTGGAAAGCTTGGAGTTGGCGACCCGCATTTTGAAGCCCTCGATCATGCCGTCCTCCCCCACAACCAGGGAGTTGCACATAAGGGTGGGATAGCCCAGCTTCCGCATGAGGGGTGCGGCGAACTGGGAAAAGGTGTCGCTGAGGACGATGGCCTGGGTCCTGGCCCGGAGCTTATCCAGAAACTCCCGGGCGCCCTCCAGGGGCTCGATGCGCTCAATGACGGCCTGTATCTCCCGAAGGCCCAAGCCCCGCTCCCGGAGGATGCCGATTCGCCACCGCATGAGCTTGTCGTAATCCGGCTCATCCCTGGTGGTGCGGCGCAGCTCCGGAATGCCGGAGGCCTCAGAGAACGCAATCCATATCTCCGGCACAAGAACACCTTCCAGGTCCATGCACACAATGTCCATAAGCACACTCCCCTGCTTTTTTCCGACAGTTTACCACAGAAAGAGCGGCGGCGCAAGTGCTTCAATAAATTAAAGGAAAAAAGTTTTCAAAAACCTATTGACAGGACCGGGTGGCGGTGCTATAATCCCTATATCCCCAGCGGAAATATAGGTTTTTAGGAGGCAATACATCATGTCACGCATATTCACCTCAGCCGATCAGCTTATCGGCGGCACTCCCCTTCTGGAGCTCACGGGCATAGAGAAGCTTTACGGGCTGAAGGCCAGGATACTGGCCAAGCTGGAGTTTTTTAACCCGGCCGGCTCCGTGAAGGACCGGGTGGCCAAGGCCATGATAGACGACGCAGAGGCCCGGGGCGCCCTGAAGCCCGGCTCCGTCATAATAGAGCCCACCTCCGGCAACACGGGCATCGGCCTTGCCGCCGTGGCCGCCGCCAGAGGCTACCGCATTATAATTGTTATGCCGGAGACCATGAGCGTGGAGCGCCGTCAGCTTATGAAGGCCTACGGGGCCGAGCTGGTGCTCTCCGAGGGGTCCAAGGGCATGACCGGCGCCATTGCCAGGGCAAACGAGCTGGCAGCCACCATTGAGAACTCCTTTATCCCCGGCCAGTTTGTGAACCCGGCCAACCCCAAGGCCCACTACGACACCACCGGCCCGGAAATCTGGCGGGATACGGAGGGAAAGGTGGACGCCTTTGTGGCCGGCGTCGGCACCGGCGGCACGGTCACCGGCGTGGGCAGATACCTTAAGGAGCAGAAGGCAGATATCCGCATCGTGGCGGTGGAGCCCGCCTCCTCCCCGGTGCTCTCCGGCGGGCAGTCCGGCCCCCACAAGATTCAGGGCATCGGCGCCGGCTTCGTGCCGGACACCCTGGACACCTCCGTTTATGACGAGGTGATTCAGATCTCCAATGAGGACGCCTTCGCCCTGGGCAGAGAGGTCGGCCGCCGGGAGGGCGTCCTGGTGGGTATCTCCTCCGGCGCCGCCCTGAAGGCCGCCGTGGAGGTAGCCCAGAGGCCGGAGTTTGAGGGCAAGACAATAGTCGTCCTCCTTCCCGACACCGGGGACCGGTACCTCTCCACCCCCCTCTTCAAGGACTGACAGAACGAAAGCCGACCGCAAAGCGGTCGGCTTTTTTATTGGTTTTGGTTTTTGAACTTCTCCCGGACGGCAATCTCCACATTTTTCGGAACGAAGCGGGAGATATCGGCGCCGTAACGGGCGGCCTCCTTCACCACGGTGGAGCTCAGATAGCCCCAGCGCAGGCCGGTGGCGAGGAACACGGTCTCGATGCCGGGCATGAGGGCATGGTTTATCTGGGCCAGCTGCAGCTCATTTTCAAAGTCCGTCACAGCCCGCAGGCCACGGATGAGCACATCGGCGTGGTGCTTCTTCGCAAAGTCCACGGTGAGCCCGTCAAAGGACTCCACGGTGACGTTTTTGAACTGGGCGCAGCACTCACGAAGCATCTCCACCCGCTCCCGGGTGGTGAACATGGGGGTTTTTGCGGAGTTCACCAGCACCGCCACGATGAGCTTATCGGAGATTCGTGCTGCGCGCTTGATAATATCCAGGTGGCCGTTGGTCACCGGGTCGAAGGAGCCGGGGTAAACTGCTATGGACATATCAGCGCACCCCGAACTTATAGACGGTCTCGGTCACCAGCTTCTGGCCGGGGCCGAACACCGGGGAATCGAACTCCGGGCAGTTGACGGCGTTGGGCACGAACTGGCACTCGATGCACACGGCGCCGTAGGGCGGCAGGGTGATGCCGGACTTATCGGGTCTTGTGTCGCAGTTTGTGGGGGTGTAGATGATGGCCCCCTGCATATCCGTGAAGGTGTGCATGACCTTGCCGGTGGCGGGAGAATAGAGCTCCGCAATAAGGTTGTCCTTCCGGATCCGGTCCAACACATAGAAATCGTCATAGCCCTTCACCGTATCGCCCATGGCGGAGCGGAGGGTGCGGGGGATGAAGAAATCGTAGGCCGTGCCGGCCACCGGGTCCAGTCCCCCGTCGGGCACGTTGCCGGCGCCTCTGTGGGCACGGTTCGTGCTCAGAAGCTGGAGCCACATATCCCGGGCGTCGCCGAAGCCGGAGAGGTTGAAGTAGGCGTGGTTTGTGGGGCACAGCACGGTCTCCCGCTCCGGGGTCAGCTCATAGTGGATGGTGAGAGCGGAGGTATCGTCAAAGGTGAAGGTCACCTTCACGTCCACGTTGTCATGGTAGCCCTCCGGCCCCGGGTCCTTATAGGAGAAGGTGACGGAGTTCTTTATGGGGTCGATGGAGGCGGAGAAGAGCTTGAAGGCGTAGTTGCCGGAGGCGCTGTGAAGGATGTTGGGCGCCTCGTTCACCTCCAGCTGCACTTCCTGGCCGTGGAGGCGGCAGCGGCCGAAGGCGATGCGGTTGGCGCAGCGGCCTATGGTAGCGCCCTTGAAGCTCTTGCCCTCCATATGCTCCACATCCGGGCAGCCCAGCACGTTGTCGCCCAGGCGGCCCCAGCGGTCCCTGGTCACTATGGAGTGGATGACGGCGCCCAGGTCGCACAGCTCAGCGTACTCGCCCCGGCTGTTCTCCAGCTTGTAGAGACGGACAGCCTCTCCCCTTGAGGTCTTTCCGAACACTCTGGTTGTAATCATATATTCCTCCGTATAGGTTTTATTTGCGCCGCTTGGAGCCGTGACGCTCCGTCTGGCGCTTAATATCGGACAGACGGCTTTCAGAGTCCTTCATGAATCTCTTGAGCTTATCCTCGAATTCGCTGTTGCCGGATTCGGGCACAGGCTCCTGGACCTCCCGGCGGGGCTGGGGGGCCGGCTTCGGCGGAGCAGGCGGAAGAGCCTGCTTGATAGAGAGATTTATCCTTCCCTGTTCGTCAATGCCCACTATCTTTACCGTGACCTCCTGGCCAACAGTCAAGAAGTCCGACACTTCCTTCACAAAGGTGTTGGAAATTTCGGATATGTACACAAGGCCGGACTTGCCCGGCGCCAATTCCACGAAGGCACCGAACTTGGCTATGCCCGTGACCTTCCCCTGGAGAACTTCTCCCTTTTCAATTTTCATAAGCTGAGCTTGACCTCTCTCTGCGCCGATACACGGAGCCTTGAAATAGTATTATTAAGCCCGCAGTTACCGGGCGTAATACACTTCCTCGTCCTGATAGACGTAACCCTCCCCACGGGCTATGTCCTCAATGACGGAATCATCATCCTTGTGGTCAATGGCGTACTGCCGCTCCTCATTCATGGCGGTGATATCCGCCTTGCGCTTTTCCAGCGCCGCCTTGGAGCTCTGTGCCTCCTCAATCTTCCCCCGGAGGACCACCAGCGTGGTCACGGCGTAGATCAGAAGCGCTATGATAATGATTTTCGTAAAGATACCTGTGCGCTTTAGCCTCATAATACTCTCCCCCGACAGCAGCGGTAGTGTCCTCCGCTAATCTGTCCCCATTGTTGCCTCTTATTTTATACCAATCTTTCAAAATTGAAAAGAGTTTTTTTACAAAAATTTGATATTTTTTCCAGAAACCGTGGATAATATTGAGGGGCAGGGATAAAAAGCCCAGAATGCGGACCAGAACGGCCGAGAAAAGGCCGAAAAACGGCAGAATGGCAGGGCTGAGAGCCCACATATACAGGCCGAAGCCGCCCAGAGCCCCGAAAAACACGAAGGCCCTCTCCTCCCCGTGGCCCAGGGCCAGGGCCAGCAGCAGAAGTCCGCAGCCGCACACCAGCACAAAGAGCCCGTCGCAGAGGGCGTGGAAGAGGCCTGAGCTTATCCGGCGCCGCAGGGAGCGGCACAGGTCATAGAGGACCCCGGCGGCGCCTCCCGCCAGCACGGACGCCGCCAGAGCCCGGGCCTGCTCCGCTATGCCCAGATCCAGCCTCATTTGAAAAGTCCGAAAAGGCCGCCCCGGCGGGGAGGAGCATCGTCATAGTCCAGGGAGTCTATCCTCCCGGTCACCAGGATATCCCCGGTCTCCACGCTGAGCTTCTCCATGTGCAGGCCGCTGCCCCGGACCGTCAGGGTCCACTTTCCCCCGCTCATTACGACCTCCTCCTCGTTGAAGCTCTCTATCTCAGCCACCCCGGAGGCGGACAGCCTCCGCCGTCCCTCCATCACCAGATTGTGGGGCAGCTCCGGTGCCTTGCCCTCCTCATGCGCCATAATTATCCCTCCTTACGGCTCATAATTACGGGTCATCCGGGAAAAATATGCCTCAAAAGGCGAAATTAGTGACATTTTAACAGGCTTCGCCCATTTTTTCTATTGACTTTTTGTGAGTTTTGGATTATCCTATAGGATGTAACAATTTGTAACCTTTGAGGTGAAGTAAGTTTTGTTTACAATAGCGAAGGAGGCCACCTTGAGCCGCCTGCGCCGCCGGTCCCTGACCCTGGCTGCGGCTCTGTGCTCCGCCACCATATCGCTCTCTGCACTAATGGCCCATCCCACCATTTCCTACGCCGTCAGCTATGAGGGAACCACCTTTGAAATAGACGGAACCTACAGCGACATCAACGCCGCTGTGCAGGAGGTCCAGCGTCAGGCCTCGGACATTCTGGGTGTGGAGCTGCCGCTGGCTGAGGAGGTCACCGTGACCCCCCACTTCGGCCAGGGCGATACCACTGCCCAGGAGCTGCCGGAGGCTCTCCTCATGAGCGTGGACGGCATTGCCGCCGGCTGCGGCCTGTACCTGGACGGCAGCCTGGTTGCTGCGGCGCCGGACAGGGAAACTGCCGAGTCCGCCGTCTCCTCCCTGCTGGACGAGGTGCCTGCGGGCCAGCGCAACGCCCATTACGCAGATGAGCCGGAGCTTCGGGAGGGCTACTACCCGGAGGCCGACCTGGTTTCCGGCCAGGAGCTGGAGGCGGCCATCGGCTCTGAGTTTACCATAATCTCTACCTCCACCCTCATTACCGAGACCCTCGTCCCCTACACCACCATCTATGACGTGGATGAGGACGCCTATGAGGAGGAGATGAAGCCCACCCTCATCTCCCGGGGATCGGACGGGGTGCTCCGCAGTGAGTATGAAATAACCCTTGAAAACGGCGTGGAGACCGGCCGGGTGCTGAAATACCTGGACGTTATCTCCGAGATGGAGCCGGAGGTCATTGCCATAGCCGGAAATCCCGGCTCCCGGTATGACTCCAAGGGCTACTACCTCTGGCCTGTTTCCGGAACGGTGACCTCCGGCTTCGGCAAGCGTAACATATCCGGCGGCACCTCCAACCACCGGGGCCTGGACATTGCGGCCCCTGCGGGCACGGAGATTCACGCTGCGGACGGCGGCGTGGTCATGACCTCCGGCAAGCATGACAGCTACGGCAACTTCGTTCAGATCAAGCACGACAACGGCGACATCACCCTCTACGCCCACATGAAAAAGCGCCTGGTGTCCGTTGGCGACAGGGTGGCCCAGGGCGACGTTATCGGCCTTGTGGGTTCCACCGGCCAGTCCACCGGCAACCACTGCCACTTTGAAGTGCGGCCCGGCGGCGGCAGCCCCGTGGACCCCCTGAAATACCTCCCCAAGGAGCAGACCCAGTATTAAACCTATCCCGCCGTAAGGCGGGATTTTTTTGCCCCTTTACGAACAGGGCGTTTTGTGGTAAAATAAGACTAACCAAGCGAAAAGATAGGGTGAATACTTTGGAACAGTATAACATCACCGGCATGAGCTGCGCCGCCTGCCAGGCCCGGGTGGAGAAGGCGGTCTCCGCCGTTCCCGGGGTGACAAGCTGCGCCGTGAGTCTGCTCACAAACTCCATGGGCGTGGAGGGCAGCGCCAGCCAGTCCCAGATCATAAAGGCCGTTCAGGACGCCGGCTACGGCGCCTCCCCAAAAAATGCAGAGAAGGCCGACCAGGCCCAGGACGACGCCCTGGCGGACCGGGAGACTCCGGTGCTCCGGCGCAGGCTCATCGCCTCCGTGGGCTTCCTGCTGGTACTGATGTACTTCTCCATGGGCCACATGATGTGGCACTGGCCCGTGCCGAAATTCTTTGAGGATAACCACGTGGCCATGGGCCTTCTCCAGCTCATTCTGGCGGCCATCGTCATGGTCATCAATCAGAAGTTCTTCATCTCCGGCTTCCGGGGCCTTATCCACGGCGGGCCCAACATGGACACTCTGGTAGCTCTGGGCTCCGGCGCCTCCTTTGTCTACAGCACAATTTCCCTCTTCGCCATGACCAGGGCCCAGGCGGACGGGGGCAGCGTCGCCGCCATACCGTACATGGACGAGTTTTACTTTGAGTCTGCCGCCATGATTCTTGCCCTTATAACCGTGGGCAAGATGCTGGAGGCCATGAGCAAGGGCCGCACCACGGACGCCCTGAAAAGCCTTATAAGCCTGGCCCCCAAGACCGCCACTGTTCTCCGTGAGGGCAAGGAAGTCACCGTTCCCGCCCGGGACGTGCTGCAGGGGGACGAATTCGTTGTCCGGCCCGGGGAGAGCTTCCCGGTGGACGGGGTGGTTATTGAGGGCGCCGGCGCCGTCAACGAAGCGGCCCTCACCGGCGAGTCCGTGCCCGTGGACAAGGCCCCCGGGGACAGCGTCTCCGCCGCCACCATAAACCAGTCCGGCTTCCTCAGATGCCGGGCCACCCGGGTGGGTCAGGATACCACCCTCTCCCGCATAATCCGGCTCGTCTCCGACGCCGCCGCAACCAAGGCCCCCATCGCCAAGACGGCGGACAAGGTCTCCGGCATCTTCGTGCCGGCGGTCATCGCCATTGCCCTGGTCACCACCGCCGTCTGGCTCCTGGTCGGCAGGGATACCGGCTTCGCCCTGGCCCGGGGCATCTCGGTCCTGGTCATAAGCTGTCCCTGCGCCCTGGGACTTGCCACCCCCGTGGCCATTATGGTTGGCAGCGGAGTGGGCGCCAAAAACGGCATTCTCTTCAAAACCGCCGCCTCACTGGAGGCCGCAGGCAAGGCCCGTATCGTGGTGCTGGACAAGACCGGCACCGTTACGGAGGGCAAGCCCAGGGTCACGGACCTTGTGCCCGCGGGAGGCATTACGGAGGCGGAGCTTCTGCAGACTGCCTACAGCCTGGAGGAGCGCAGCGAGCACCCCCTGGCGAAGGCCGTGGTGGAAAAGGGCCGGGAGCTGGGCCTTGAGCCCCTGGCTGTCACCGACTTCACCGCCCTGCCGGGAAGCGGCCTGGAGGGCACCGTGGCGGGCCGGCCGGTCCGGGGCGGAAATCTGAAATTCATCGGCACCGTGCCTCCGGATATGCTGGAAAAGAGCCGGGCCCTGGCCGCCCAGGGCAAAACTCCCCTGTTCTTTGAGCGCAGCGGCGAGCTGCTGGGCCTCATCGCCGTGGCGGACACAGTGAAGGAGGACAGCCCCGAGGCCATAAGGGAGCTCCGGAACATGGGCCTGCAGGTGGTCATGCTCACCGGCGACAACCGCCGCACCGCCGACGCCGTAGGCGCCGCCGCCGGGGTTGACATGGTCATCGCCGGGGTCATGCCGGAGGGCAAGGCGGAGGTCATCCGCCGGCTCAAAAAGTCCGGCAGCGTCATCATGGTGGGCGACGGCATTAACGACGCCCCCGCCCTTACCCAGGCGGATATGGGCATTGCCATCGGAGCCGGCACGGACGTGGCCATCGACGCTGCGGATATCGTGCTTATGAATTCCCGGCTGGCCGACGTGCCCGCCGCCATACGGCTCTCCCGGGCCACCCTGCGGAACATCCGCCAGAACCTGTTCTGGGCCTTCTTCTACAACGCCATAGGCATCCCCCTGGCCGCCGGGGTCTGGATCCCGGTGTTCGGCTGGACCCTGAGCCCCATGTTCGGCGCCGCCGCCATGAGCCTTTCGAGCTTCTGCGTGGTCACCAACGCCCTGCGGCTGAACCTCTTCGACCTGCGAAATCCAAAGGGCGACCGCCGCACGAGGCCCGTGGAGCTGCCCCCCATGCCCCAGGCAGAGGACGGACAGCGGCGCACGGTTAAAATCGGCGGCATGATGTGCCCCCACTGCGAAATGCGGGTCAAAAAGGCTCTGGAGTCCGTTGCGGGCATTGAGAGCGCCATGCCAAGCCACGAGAAGGGCACCGCAGTTCTGACCCTCTCCTCCCCGCCGGACGAGGCGGCCATGAAGGCCGCCGTTGAGGCCGCCGGATACGAATATTTGGGCTGAAAAAATCCCCGGACTTAAGTCCGGGGATAACTTTATGCATTTCTCAGAGGAAATACCCCTTTCCTCTCCCTCATCCAAAAGAGGCGCGCGGTAGTAAAATTGCAGTATAAGGTGCCCTAAGGCTGCAGGTGTAAGCGTGCATGGCAGAAAAGTACAATCAGGATTCGAACCCGGTATGTGCCCGCATACAACCACTAAGTTTGCGGAGGCCAAGCAACCGCTCTTTTGCGCCCACCTTTTGAGACTACCAGCCTCTGAGTTTACATAAGTTCGGTGGTCCAGTTCAGCTCCTGTATCTTCTCATCGGTCTGGCGCAGCTCCTTGGAGACCTGGTCCAGCTGACGCTGGAGCTCCGCCACGTCCACGGTGGCAACGATGCGGATCTCCGTCTTGGAATAGCGGTCCACCCGGCTGGAGGCCCTGTCCAGGAAGCCTCTCATGATGCCGAGGCGCTTTTTGAGGCAGTCTCTGCGGGCGATGAGCTCCGTAACGGTGACCCCGTCCGCAAGGGTTTTGCTGTTTGTCAGATTGATGCGGGCCATAAGGAATTCAAGTCTGTCCAGGGCGGAGTTCAGCTCCGTCACCAGGGCCTGGGGGTCCTCAGAGGGCTTCTCCCCCTCCTGGACCTTGGCATTGTTGGAAAGCCTGGTGGACAGCTCCTCCACCTTCTTCTGGATCTCGGACCGTTCGGTCAGTGCCTGTGCAAGCTTCATGGTAATTCTCCTTATTCAAAGATAAAGTCCTGGGCGCCTCTCAGATAATTGTAACTGGCCAGGATAATGTTCAGGTCGGTCAGATTCACCTTCAGGTCCCCGTTCAGGTCGCAGGCGGGGTTTGCGGCATCGTCGACGCCCCGCAGGTAATTGACGTTCCGCAGGACCATGTTAAGGTCTGTCAGGTTCACCTTCTGATCCTGTCCCTCGTCCACGTCGCCGCAGGCCAGCCGGATGCTCTGCACGGCCTCTCTTGCGTCGGCGGTCAGGTCCAGGTCCCCGGAGATGACAAGATTGCGGATTTCAAAGCTTATGTGGGACGCTTTGGTGATGACCAGCTTATAGGTGCCGGGGGCAACGCCCCGGATGGCGAAGCTGTCCTGAGTGGGGGTCATGCCCTGGCTCTCCTCATCTCTGGACTCCACCAGAGTGCCGGAGTATGCGGCCTCGGTATTATAAGCGCTGCCGTCCCACTCATAGAGGGCATAGCTCGTGGGATTCCTGGGATTAAAGGAGGCCACCAGGCCGGTGATCGCAAATGCGGCGGGGCCTTCGTCTGTCAGCATAAGCTCCACCGGCTCGGAGATGACCTCCTTGGCATAATAGCTGGCGGGGTTTCTGTAAATAATTCGATACATATACGCCAGGTCCTTCTGGGCGGTGGTATCGGTAAAGCTCAGCTCCTTTACAGCGGCAAGGTCTGTCCAGCTTGCGCCGCCGTCAGAGGAGCGGGAGACGATGAACTCCTCCTGGCCCGGGACCGGAGACCAGGAAATGACTGCGCTGCTGCCCTCCTGCTCTGCGGAAGATATGACCGGCCGCACGGTGTTGTACACCTGAAAACGAAGGCTGTCAGAGGCCCCGCCGGCGGAAGCGGTCACGGTGGCGAAGCCGGGATTCAGGGCGCTGATCCTGCCGTTCTGGGAAACGCTGACCACAGTGGGGTCGGAGGAGGTCCAGACGACCCCCGGCGTATCCGCATTCTCCGGAAGAACTGTAGCTTTGACGCTGGTAGTTGAATATTTGGGGTCCAGGGAATAGCTATGGTAATTAAGCTCAACGGAGCTCACCGGCACAGACTCGGCAGCGCTCGTCCAGCCGGCGGTAAGTGTGTGTTCCCCCCCGACGACCAGCGGGGTGTCGGCAGTCACGGCGTTGTTCATATAGCGCCAGCCCACGAATCTGAAGCCCGGCATTTCCGGGGCAGGCAGGTTCCCGTAGGTCTCAAAAACGAACCGATCCACGGAGCCGATGCCCACGGAGCCCCCGTTGGGGTCCAGGGTGACGGTGGTCTTCTTTCCCAGGCTCTCCATAAAGCTTATGGAGTAGGACACATCCATTGTTGCAGGGCCGTCCTGGGCATCAACAGCGCCCACTCCGGTGGTTTTATAGCCGAACTCCTGCACCCAGTACCGGACCCCGTTATAGACGAAGCCCGCCAGGCCCACGCAGGTGAAATCCTCATTGAGCATATTGCGGCGGTGGCCCTGTCCGGCATATGGCTCATCATCCTCACGCCAGGCGATGTATACGTCATAGGCGCTGGGCTGTCCGTAAGCCATGTTTTCTCCGGAGGAGGTCAGTCCGTCGACCTTTGCAGTATAGAACGGTGCGTTGACAGGCCTTATGTGCCCCTTGATATAGGCCACGGCTATCTCTGCGGCACGGAGCATGGCGACCTTCTCAAGGCCATAATCATACGCAAGAGGCTGGAGGGTGGTGCCTCCCTCCTGATTAAAATATGTCTTAGTGGTGTTGTCCTCGTTCCAGTACCAGGCGTCGGGCCCGGTTCGGAAAGCGTTCAGCTCCTCAAGGGTTTCACGGCAGTCCGATTGAAGGAAAATGCCGGTGACGGAGGCCGTAGCGATATCCGGGTCTGTGCCCATATCGGGCACGTAGGTGCGGAGCTTTTCCTCGCACGTTGCGGTGTCGTTGCAGGCATCCCAGCTTTCCACCAGCTCTCCATCCTTTATGATGGCACAGTAGTTGTAGCTGAGGCTGCCGTAACCATGGAGCTGCCACATAAGGTCGTAGCCTGCGTCTCCCCCGCCGGAGAATACAATCTTGGAAACTCCGGGTGCATAGGTGCTCTTGAAATTCTCCATAACAGAGCTGGCGCCCTTGCTGCAATCCACAACAATGACCTGGATATTCGGGTTATCAATCCAGAAGCTCTTATTAATCCCACTGATAAACGAGCCTGCGTAGCTGCTATCTGCTGGGATAAACACCAAAAGCTGTACTTTATCCTTGTACGTATCCTGGGTGACGGTGCCGCCCTGGATATTCGGCAGGCTGAAGCTGACTCCCTCAGCCAGTGCGGCCGGCGCAAGGCTCAGCACCAGCACAACGCACAGACAGACGGACAGAATGCGTTTCATACGTTTGACCTCCCGGCAAATCAATGCTTAGGCTGTACATTTCGATATACAGATAATACCATATCCGGCCGCAAAAAGCATAACTAAACGTCTCAGCTTCATATTAATACCTCCTTGATTTATGAAAGCGTAGATGTTTAATCTCTCCCACTATGTGTTTATCTTACCATGGGTTGCAATAAATTGCAAGGAAGAAAGGCAAAATAATGCATATTTTTATCCACAAAAAGATAATCCGGACAGGGTCTCCCCTGCCCGGATACGCATCAACAAATTACTATTGTTTTTGGCGGAGCTTTGCCCCGGCAAAAACACCTTTAGGCGGTCGCACAGCGCCGCCCTCGCACCGACCAACGAGGCGAAGCCGAGGCGATGGAGTGCGAGCCTCAAATGAAAGCGGCCCTGCTGCTTTCATTTGAATTGTGTTGACATCGTCAACACAATAAATCCGGACAGGGTCTCCCCTGTCCGGATTGTGGATTAAACTATTTTTGGAATTACTTGGCCTGCTGTTTCTTGCCGCGCTTGATGAGAAGGAAGGCCCAGAGGGCGATGCCGGCAACCACCAGCACGTCCAGAACGATGAACAGGGTCTTCCACCAGGGGGCACGGTAACCGATGACCTTGGCGTTGACGGAGTTGGAGTTGGCCACGGTGTACAGGATGTTATGGCTGGCGTTCCGCAGAACGGCCACGTCCGGTGCGCTGGTGGCGCTGGGGTCAGTCCACTTCAGAGGCTCCAGGGAGGCCAGTATCAGGTCGTTGCCTGCATACAGCATCTGGCGGCTGTTCATGAAGCTGTTGTCCGTCTTGTAGTCGCAGATCACAAGGCCGTTGAAGCCCCACTCCCCTCTCAGTATCTCCGTGCACAGGCGGTAGTCGCCGCCGGTCCACCGGGTGCCGATACGGTTGAAGGAGCTCATGATGCCCGTGGTGCCCTTGTAGGAAGTAAGGCCGTCTGCCTTGGCGGTGGCTACCTCCTCGGGGTTATCCATGCCCTTTACGCCCATCTCGAAGGGCTTCAGGTACATCTCTCTGAGGGCCTGCTCCGTCAGGAAGGTGGACACGCCGCTGCGGTTGGTCTCCTGGTCGTTCACGGCGAAGTGCTTCAGGTCCGCATATACGCCCTTGCTCATGGCGCCGTTGATAACGTTCACTGCCAGCCTGCCGGACAGGATGGGATCCTCAGAGTAATACTCGAAGTTTCTGCCGGAGAAGGGGCTCCTGTGCAGGTTAACTGCGGGGGCGTACCAGCCGGAGTACGGCAGGTTGTTCACGCTGTCGCCGTAAAGGCCGTTCTCGCCCACTATCTTGCCCATCTGATAGGCCAGATCCTTGTTCCAGGTGGAGGCGATGACTATCTCGCAGGCGAAGGTGGTGTTGCCCTTGTACCGCTCGCTCATGCCGGGCATGAAGTTAACAAAGCCGATAGGTCCGTCGGAGTCGTTGGTCAGGTTCTTCTCGATAGACTCAATGGCCTCCGTCTGGAAGGCACCGTTGTTCACCAGGGCCACCATCTCATTGAAGGTCAGTCTGTCCAGAAGGGTCTCCCAGGCCGGGTCGTCATAGGCCTTGCCCTGCAGGTCCCTCAGCACGATGGTGCCGGAGGCGCCAGTTGTGGGTACGGCCGTGGTGCTGTCCGCCCAGGTGTTGTTGTGGTTCTGGTTGGAAAGGAAGTCCTTCTCGGTCTCGCCGGTGTCGGTGCTGGTCATGACCTCACGCTCAGCGTCCGTGTAGGCCTTCGGGAAGGTGCCCTCAAAGTCCGTGCGGCTCATGCCCTTCCGGGTGACGGAGCTGCCGTCCGGAAGCTCCACTGCCACGTCCGCAAGACGGTACTGCAGGTCGAAGAAGTCGCTTCTGGTGTACTCGTTCTCAACCTTTGCACCGGTGACCGGGTCGGTCTCAAAGCGCACGTCAGAGGACATGGTCACAACCGTGCTGTCGTAGCTCTCGTGGCTGTTTTTGCCGGCCCAGAAGCAATAGTCGCCGTGCTCGGTCTCGTAGCCTGCAAAGCCGTTGGCGTTGGCGTCGTTGTAGTCGTAGCTGGCCAGGTCGTAGGTGCTCACCGTGAAGGTGGCGGTGTAGCTCTCGCCGGGCTTCAGCTCCGGGGTCTTGGCAAAGTCGATGAGCTTCTTGTAGCTCTTCTCAATGCCGCCCTGGTAATACGGTGCGGTCACGTAAAGCTCGATAACGTCCTTGCCCGCCACGGAGCCCGTGTTGGTGGAGGTTATCTTTACGGTGACGGAGCCGTTCTTGCCGGACAGGGAGCCCGTCACGCCGTCGATCTTCTGGTCAAAGGTAGTGTAGGAAAGGCCGTAGCCGAAGGGGAAGATCACGTTGTCCGCATACCAGGTGCTGTCTGCGTCCTTGGCCTCTTCCTCATAGCCTCTGGTCTCGTAATACCGGTAGCCCAGGTAGATGCCCTCCTCGTAGGCCACCATGAACTGGCCGGCCACCTGGGAGCCATTCTCCAGGTAGGCGGAGGCGTCAAGACCCCCGTTGGTCTGGCTGTTGTCGCCGAAGTTCTGCCAGGTGGGATCCTTGGTGAAGTCCCTGGAATACAGGTCCGTAGTCCTGCCGGAGGGATTCACTGCGCCGGAGAGGAGCCGGCCGATGGCCTCTGCGCCGGTGGCGCCGGGGCCGCCGATCCACATGACGGCGTCGATGCGCTTATCCGTGGCGGTGTTGTTGTACTCACGGATGAAGTCGCACTGGAAGCTGGTCAGGGTGTTCAGCAGCACGATTACCTTATCGAAGCGGCTGGTGACCATATCCAGGAGGGCGTACTCGTTCTCGTCCAGCTGCAGGTAATGGGCGCCCTGTCTGCCGCCGGCGGTGGTGTCCTGGAAGCGGGGCAGGTCCCAGCTCTCGCCGCCCATGCGGGAGAACACCACGATGGCGGCGTCATGGTAGTCGCCGAAGGAGCTGATTACGTCTGCTCCGTAGCTGCCCACCGGGGTCTCGCCGATGGCAAGAGTGGGGGCGGATGAGGAGCCGGTGCCCAGGGACGGGCTGTCGGACCTGCCGGCCCCGGAGGCGCTGCTCTCGTAAAAGGCCTTCAGGGTGGGGTTGTAGCTGATGCCGGCGGAGGTCAGCCCGTCAAACAGGGTCGCCGCCTGAACTCCGGAGATGCCGCCGGAGCCGCTGCCGCCCAGAACCAGGTCAACGGAGTTCTTGCCGAACACGCTGACCTTGGCGCCGGAGGCCAGAGGCAGGGCCTTATCCTCGTTCACAAGCAGGACTGCGCCCTCCTCCTCTATCTTCACGTTCAGCTTGTTGCCTGCCTCCGTGCTCTCCTCCTTGGAGTTGTAGTCCGACACGTAGGTGGCCGTAACGCTGTCGTCCAGGATCGGCACAGGGCCTCCCAGAACCGTGCTGATTATGCTCTCAAAGGTGGTGTTTACAAGCACCGTTGCTGTGGCGAAGACAGCTACCAGGATTATGGACACTACGGCCCACAGCTTGGTGCCTTTCATTTTGAAAAAGCTCATTCTGTCTCCCTCCTTACGGCAAGTTGTCGTACACCGGCGCCCAGCTCAGCTTGGCGTCGCCGTGGTTTTCAAGCTTGATGCAGTCCACCATAGGTGCAACGGCTCTCATGGTGCCGCCGAAGGCCGAGTTGGAGTTGGCTGTGATAAGCTGGATGGTGTTCTCGCCGGCCACAAGGTCGATGGTGCCCAGAGTGAACTCCGTGAACGGGGCCTTGTAGTTGGTGGAGGACTCTGCCGGATTGCCGTAGAAGCCGATGGTGCCGTATTCCAGATCCTTGCCGTTCACCACTACTCTGTAGGCGCTGTCGCCGGTGGGCTTGAACTCCCAGCTGGCCTGCATCTCAACGCTCATGACCGCCTTCAGGGTCACGCCGGAGACCGCCTTGTCGGAGTTGATGACGAAGGTCAGGGTGGCGTCGGGCTTGTACAGATAGGTCACATAGTAGCCGGTACGCTTGGCCGCTGCCAGGCTCTCATCCACCGTCAGGCCAACTTCCGTGGTCTGGGAGGAGATGATGCCCTTGCCGGTAGCCTCGCCGGAGTAGCCCGGGAACTTCTCCGTGGCGTCAAGGTATACGTACTCTGCCTGGAAGATATCCGTCTCCACAGGCTCATGCTTCCAGTGGGCGTAAACGGAGGTGATCTTGGTCACGGTCAGAGGCCACTGGATCATCTCGCCGCCGCTGGAGGTGGTGAACCAGCCCTCAAAGATGTAGCCGCTTCTGGTGGGCTCATCTGCGGGCTTCTCCACTGCGTCGCCGGCCTCAACGTCCATGGTCTTGAAGTTGATTCTGGAGGAGGGGGCGCCGGGATACTCGTTGCGGAACACAAGACGGAAGGTGGGCCGCTGCCAGATGGCGTGAAGGGTCACGTCCCCTGCAGGTGTGTACGGGAAGGTGATGGCCTCGCCGCCCTCGGTCTCGCTCCAGCCGACGAAGCTGTAGTTATCCCTGGTCGGGTCGGCTACCTGCCGCTTGGTGATGCTCTCGCCCTCATCTACCTCGATGGTCTCCGGGGCCTGGCCCTCATAGCCCAGGCTGAAGGATACCGTGTAGATCTTCTTGGCTGCATCTATCCAGTAGCCGTAATACGTGGTGTTGGCCTTTACGGTCACCGGGAACACTGCCTCATCGGCGCTGTCCTTTGAGGCGGTAAAGTAACGGAAAACGTAGTTCTGACGCTCCGGGGAGTTTGCAGGTACCTCGGCGGCGGTCAGGGTGCCGTTATATTCCTTTGTCAGGGTTACGGGAGCGGTGACGCCGTCGTTCCAGTCGAAGGTGACGGTGAACTTCTCGCTCTCCCAGTTTGCATACAGGGTGGTGGCGCCGGACTTGGGGCTGTAGGGGAAGGAAACCTTGCTGCCTCCTTCGGTCTCGCTCCAGCCGGCAAAGTCGTAGCCCTTACGCAGGGGCTTTGCAGGCTCCGCCATGGTGCTCCCCTCGGCTACGATCACGGTGTGGGGACGGCTCACGCCGTCGCCGTACTCAAGTTTTACTGTGTTGCCGTCTGCCACATAGGCACTTCCGCCGGAGGGGGTGTTCCCCTCAGCGGGCTTATTATTGTTGCAGGCGCAGAGGCCGGCTAAAAGGCAGATTGCAAGGAGAAGCAAAACCGCTGTTTTCAGCTTTTTCATCAAATCTCTCCTCATGCTAAATTTGAACGGTACAATTAACGGCTTCGGCAAACTTGCGTCCGCCGAAGCCGTTTTCGGACTTTACCGGAACGCTATGCGTTCAGGTTTATCAGTTCTTCTTCTTGGTGATGACAGTATAGCCCAGAGCACCGGCGCCGAGAACAGTGCCGATGATGCCGAACACAGTGCCCAGAGTGCCGTTGGCGTCGGAGCCGTCCTTACCGTTCTGGCCGGCAGCGCCGTCCTTGCCGTTGGCGCCGGCAGTACCGTCCTTACCGTTGGTACCGTTGGCACCGGCAGCACCGGTAGCGCCAGTGTCGCCCTTATCGCCCTTGTCACCCTTTTCGCCCTTCTCACCTGCAGGACCCTGAGCGCCGTCCTTACCGTCGGCGCCGTCCTTACCGGTGGCGGGGATGCCGGTATCAACACCGTTGATGACCCAGGTGCCGGCAGCGCTGATAGCGATGGGCTCATTGCCGTAGACTGCATAGAAGGTGGTGGCACGGCTCACGTTGGTGTCGGCGTCCACATCAGCAGCAGTGGCGTTGGCTCTGGTGGCCCAGCCCAGGAAGGGACGAGCGCCGTTGGTGGGCTCGGTGATGCTCTCAAGAGCCTCGCCCAGAGCGCCGGGGGCGGTCATGCCCAGATTCTGGGTAGCGCCGGTGCCGTTGTTGGCGTCAAAGACTACGTTGAAGCCGCCGTCAACGGTGAAGCGATAGGTGGAGGTATAAGCCTCGTTGGTGGTGGTGTAGCTGGCGCCGGAACGGCCCTGGGACTGGGTGACCTTGCCGTAGGTGATGCCCACGGTTACGGGGAACACGCCGGTCTCAGTGGGAGTGCCGGTGATTGCGCCGGTGTTTCTGTTGATGGACAGGCCGCCGGGCAGGCCGGAGGCGGTGTAGGTCTTGGAGACGTACTTGCCCACGTTGTCGGCATTGGCTCTGCCGCCGGCAACATAGTTGTCCTCGGTAAGGGCAACAGGCTCGCCCTCAACCTGAGCGGAGAACTCAGTGCCAAGGTTGGCATTCACATTGGACAGCTTAACGGTATCCAGAAGGATCTCGTCGAAGTCAGCGACCACCAGGTCAGCGTTCTTGGAGCCGTGGATGTTGGCAAGGCCGTAGTTGCCGGCCACATTGACGGTGATGCGCTTGCTGCCGTTCTCGGCGGGAGTGCCGGACAGGGTGCCGTCAGCAGCGACGGTGACGCCCTTGGGCAGGCCGGTGGCGGTAACGGTGTAGCCGGTGGAGCCGAAGACCTTATCCAGCTGGGTGTGAGACTCAGCGGTGAGGATGTTGGTGCCGCGCTCAACAGCCTCGTTCTGCTTGAAGGAAAGCTCGGGGTTGATCTCGATCATGTAGTTATAGAAGCCGCCGAACTGGCCGTTCAGGTTGGCCTGAGTCCACATGATGTTCTTGGTCAGGTCACGGGTCCAGAACCACAGGGTGGGGCTGTCCTCACGGACGGTCTCGCTGGGTCCGCCGGCGCCGTCGTTAAGCTCGGCGTCATAGGCAGGAACGGTGACCATCTTCTTCTCGGCATCCCACTGACCGTCAAGGCCGGAGCCGTTGCCTGCAGCGGAGTTGTTGTAAGTACCAAGAGGAATGGTGTTGCCGCGGACGAGCTGGTTGCCCTGCCATCCGGGGCCGTTGGCGGAATAGAAGTCAGTTACGCTGTAACCCTCGAAGCCCCACTCGTTTCTGTAGAGCTGGATGTTGATAGCGTAGGAAGCGGAGGTCTCAAGACCGATTCTCATGAAGGAGCTCATGAAGCCGTTGGCGTTGCCAAGCTTGGTGCAGATTTCGAAGACCTTTGCATAGATCTCACGGATGGCCTGCTCGGTAACGAAGGTGGAGCCGTTCATACGGCTGGTCTCCTGGTCGTTCATGAAGGCGTGCTTGATGTAGACGTGAACGCCCTTATCGGTGGCGCCCTTCACGACGGCAGCAGCGATGTAGCCGCCCTGAACGCCGTCCTGGGAGAAGTACTCGAAGTTACGGCCGGCCAGGGGGTTGCGGTGGGTGTCCATGGCAGGGCCATACCAACCGTTGATATTGCCCATGATGGAGGCGTTGCCCACAGCCTCGCCGTACTTATAGGCAAGCTCGGTGTTCCAGGTGGCGGCCATGACGACCTCGCAGGCCCAGGCCCAGTCGCCTGCAACTCTCAGCTGGCCAGGACCATCCTGGTCGGTGACCTGGTAGCGGCCCACGGAGGCAGCGCCCACGGTGTTGTAACGGCCGGAGCGGACGTTGGCCATCATCTCGTCCCAGGTAAGCTGGTTCAGGAACTCATCCCACTTGGGATCATCATAGGGAACGCCGATCATGTCGCCCAGGGTGATGGCATACATGCCGGTCTTCTCATCGATGACGCCGGTGCCCTGAGTCCAGTTTGCAGGGATGTCATCCTTGGTCTTGGTCCAGACGTTCACATAGTCCTGCTCAACAGCGGCAGTCTTAAGGTTGTCGTGGTCCTCGAAGGAGTAGAATCTGGTTCTGGTCTGCAGGACGCCCATAGCCTCTTCGGTGAAGAGGTTGTCGTCGGTGAGGAGCCAGGAAAGCTGCTTCAGATCATAGACCTGTCCGTCGGTGACCAGCATATCTCTGTGGAGATAATGCTCGGTGTGGGACTGGGTCCAGGTGTTGGACAGAGTGTTGAACTGGCCCCAGGCGCTGTCAAGGCCCTGGGAGAAGATGTTGTTGGGGGTGTCGGGATTGCCGTCCTCGTCCCACTGAGCAGCATTTCTCACTCTCAGAGTGGTGCTGTCATAAGCCTCATGGGAGTTCTTGCGGACGGAGAGGACATAGTTGCCGGCTTCAAGCTCATAGCCGCAGAAGCCGTTGCCGTTGCGGTCGTTGTAATCGAAGGAAGCAAGATCCTTCACGTTGATGGTGATCTCAACGACCTCAGAGGCGCCGGGGTTCAGGACAGAGGTCTTGCCGAAGCCCACCAGGGCAACAGCAGCCTTGTCGATGCCGCCCTTGGTGTAAGGAGCGGTGTTGTACAGCTGAACAACTTCCTTGCCGGAAACAGCGCCGGTGTTGGTGACCTCAACCTTAACGGTCAGGGTGCCGTCCTTGTCGTCAACGCTGCCGTCCACGCCCAGGATCTTCTGGGAGAAGCTGGAATAGGAAAGGCCGAAGCCGAAGGGGTAAACCACGTTGGCCTTGTACCACTCCTCGCCCTTGTCGCCCAGCTCGGCGGCAACGGTCTCGTAGTAGCGGTAGCCCATGAAGATGCCCTCAGCATAGTCAACAGCATACTCGTTGTTGGAGTAAATGCTGTCGGCAGCCTTGTTCATGCCGGGGGCGTTGCCGGCGTTGCCGAACTCACCGTTCAGGGCGTAGTTGGCACCGGCATAGTTGCCGAAGTTGTACCAGGTGGGGTCGGTCTCGAAATCTCTCATCCAGAAGTCAACGGTGTGGCCGGAGGGATTGACCTTACCGGTGAGGATGTCGCCGACTGCCATAACGCCGTTGTAGCCCGGCTGGCCGATCCACAGAACGGCGTCGATGCCCTCATCGTCCTCGAGAGCACCAACCTCCATGACGGCGGGGGTGTTCAGGATGACGACGACCTTGGAGAAGTTGGCCTTGGCATAAGCCAGAAGCTCGAACTCGGAGTCGTTCAGGGAGCTGTAGTGGTCAGTGGGGTCAGAGTGGCCGGCCACATCGTGGCTCAGGTTGTCTGCGCCCTCGGAACCGGTACGGGAGATGACGATCACAGCGGCGTCGCCGTAGACGCCCAGGTTGTCGTCAGCGCCGGACAGGGTGCCGGTACCGTCGGTAATGGGATTGTACTTCTTGCCGTTGAACTCTACGATGCCATCGGCGGCCTCAACCATGTAGTGGCCGTTCTCGTAGGGGTTGGCGCCGCCCATGCCGCCTGCAGACTGGGTGGGGACGCGGGTAGCGTCGTATCTGGCGCGGACACGGGGGTTAACGGTGAATCCGGCCTCTTCGAGAGCATCGAAGATGGTGGATGCATGGGCTGCGGGGTAATCGGATTTGAAGGTGGTGCCGTTGCCGGGACGGCTCTGGGAGCCGGATCCGCCGCCGCCGGTAGCCAGGCTCTTGGAGAGCAGGCCAAGGACGGTAACACGGCGCTCATTCTTCTCAAGAGGGAGGGCGCCGTTGTTTTTCAGAAGGGTGAAGCCTTCTGCGGCGATCTCACGGTTGAGAGCCTCGTCATACGCCATCAGCTCGTCGGGATCGTCGAACTGAGCAGCGAACTTGCGGTCAGGGCTGATAAGATCAGACCAGCCGGCAAGTGCGGTACCGCTGATGCTCAGGACCATGGCAAGGACCATTGCAACAGCAAGAACCTTGGAAATGCGTGTGTTCTTCATAACTTCCTCCTTGTGGAAAAATTACTGTATCGTGATTTTACAATATTGCAGCTATATTTAGTTTAACTTTGGAGAAACTTGTTCATTTTGTGGAGAACTTAGCAGAATGACCGAAGAGCACCGGATCCTTTTTTGTAATCTGTCATAATGTACAAAACCTCCCGGGCAAAACCTCAATTCTGCACATAAAGGTCAGCATTTAAGCCCATTTTTTAAGCAAAAAATGACGAACTTCCGAAAAAGTTCGTCATTATGTAATCTCAGGTAACCTCACGGGATTCAAACCCGGTTCCGAAGTAGGTTCTGCACCTTTCCAGGAAGGCTTTTTTCTTGGGTCGGCTGATGGTAATGCCCGCATCAGCAACCCGGACCTCTCCCCTGCTTATCTGGGAGACGTAGTTCAGGTTTACCAGGAAGGAGCTGGTGGGTCTGGCGAAGCCCTCTCCCAGAGTCTGCTCCGCACTTTTCATCGTGCATCGGACCCGATAGTTGCCTACGGAGGTATGATATATTATGTATTGGTTGCTGCCCTCCACGTAATAAATCTCATCCGAGCGAATGATACGGATGCCATTATCCGTAGAAATCAGTATTTTTTTGCCCCGATAATTGATGTATTGCTTGATTCTGTCCAGCTTTGCGAACATTGCAGCCTCGCTGACAGGCTGCACGAAATAGCCCACAGCCTCCACGTCAAAGGCCGCCATCACATGCCTTGTGCCGGAGGAAATGAAGATTATCATCACAAGAGGATCGATGCTGCGGAGCTTGGAGGCGCACTCAAAGCCGTCCATAATGGGCATTTCCGCCGCTATGATTATAAGGTCAAGGGGGGTGTTGTAGTCAGTGACAAAGTCCACCGGGTTGTGGAAAACAGAAATCTCCAGCTCCACGCCCCTCAGGACCCTGTATCTTTCAAGAAGATGCACAATATGCTCTGCCCGATCCCTCTCCGTATCAACAACAGCTGCCTTCAATCACTCGCCCCCGACTTAGAAATATCTTGCACTTATTATATAATGATTTTGCAATTTTGGCAAGAAAATATTTTGTCATGGGCTTTTGAGAAAGGCGCAAAAAAGCCGCCCTTTCGGGCGGCTTGACGGTGATTTCAAAATGGTTTTTACTTCTTGTAGGGGACCAGACCGGCGTCCTTGGTGCCGCCGACCATGGTCTCGTAGAAGGTGCCGGTCATGTCCATGGTGATGGTGCGGCCGCTGTAGGTGTTGTTGTTGATAGAGAAGGAAAGGTCTCCGATGTAGCAGCGGTAGGGGCAGCCGGACACGGCACGGATAAGGTTGGAAAGATCCTCAAAGCTGTTTGTGGTGTAGCTCAGGGTGAAGTTCCGGCGGACCAGATTCTCCGAGCCCTCAGTGGCGTTGGTGGGCAGGTTCAGAGAGTAGTTGGGGTTGCTGCCCAGAACGGCGTTCAGATAGTCCAGCTCGGCCTTCTGGTTATTATAGGAGGCCAGGATGCCGGTGCTGCCGCCCTTGAACTTCTCCAGGTCCTCGCTCATGCGCTTGAGCTCCGCAACCTTGGCGTTGACGGCGGTGAGCTCCACGTTCAGGGCGTCAGCCTCGCTCTCGGCGTTCTGGATGGCGGTGCGGACCGGGATATCGATAAACTGATAATATGCCAGGGCCAGGAGGGCCACAACGAGGAATATGATAAGGACCAGCTCGCCCTTTGTAAAGTCTCTGCTAAGCAGTTTCATTATTCCTGCACCTCCCTGGCGTCTGCCACATAGCAGACCACGCTGGCTGTGACCTTATCGCTGCCGTAACGGGTATCCGTCGTCTGGGCGGAGCCCACGGTGGCGTAGGTCAGTCTCGGATTGGTCTTGAGTCTGGCCACCACGTCCGTAATCTCCTGCAGGTCGTTGCCGGTGACGGACATGGTCAGCTGGTTCTTGGAAACGGAGACGCTGTTCACGGTGAGATAGGGTCTGATCTCGGTCTCGATGATGTCCAGAATCTCCTCACGGTTCAGTCTGCCCAGCTCCTCATCGGTGAGGCCGGCCAGGCTGTAGTGGGCGTACTCGGTGGAGATATCGCCGTAGCTTCTGATGGCGGCGTAGCCCTCATCAATCTGGCGGCGAATGCCGGCCACTCTGGCCTCGGCGGCGCTGACAGCGGCCAGCCGGTCCGCCACGGCGAACTTGGAGAACAGGGCCGCAGCGATGATGATGAGTATGACCGCAGGGATAAAGACCTTCCAGTTGAACTTTTTCTCGGTGATTGCCGCCAGGTTTATGGTTCGCTTTCCGGGCAGCTTGATTTTTGCCTTCTTGGCGGGAGCCGCAGCTGCAGTCTCCTGAGTTGCCTGTAATTCTTCCACTTCCGGTCCCCCCTTACTGCATGGTAATTCCGGCAGCCTGGATGTAATAGTATCCGTCATCCACCTGAGTGGTGTCGATAAGCTCCTCAGCGGAGTGGACATTCATATCCAGGGTGTCTTTAATGGCGGTTCTGAGAGGCTCGATAACGGCGCCGCCGCCGCAGAGCCAGATATCCTCCAGGTTGCTGTCCCCATTGGAGAAGCGGTAGAAGTTCAGGGCCCGCATAAGCTCCACGGCGATGTTGTTGTAGGAGTTCATGCAGAAGTCACGCCGCTGGCAGCCGTCATAGTCCGTGGTCAGATAGGTGTGAGCCAGGTGGATATCCACGTTGAAGGCGTCCGCAATGGCCTGGTCCAGGGTGGAGAGGCCGATTTCCAGGATGCGGGTGACCATATGTCGCTGGCCCTTGAACATGTACATGCGGATGGAGTTGTAGCCCAGGTCCAGCATGCAGTACTCACGGTCCACCTCGCCGGTCTTCTTCTCGTGGTTGCGGATGATGTTCACGAAGGCGGAAACGGCGGGGCCCGCCATGACCATCTTCAGTCCCGCCTTGCGGAGAATCTCCCTGGTGTCGTCCAGGACGGAGCTCTGCACTGCCACCGCCATCAGCTCCATGTTGGTGAGCTCATCATTCTTGAGCTCCGCCTCCGAGGAGAGCATGGCATAGTCGAAGACGTAGTTCTTCAGCTCATCCGTTATGTAGTCGTTGAACTCATAAGGGATGTTGTACAGAAGCTGCTCCTCCGTCATCTTGGGCATGGTGCAGTTGCGGACGTAGATCACGTCGTTGGGCAGGACGTAAGCCGCCCGCCCGGCACGGATCCCGTGCTCCCGCATGGTGGTCTTTATGAGTTCTCCCATGGTCTCTGTGGAGACAACGCGGCCCTCTTTTACAAGGTTTTTCGGCATGGGAACCGTAACCGCTTTTTTGACCCGGTCGCCCTTGCACAGGGCCAGCTTCAGGCTGTCGTGACCGACGTCAACTCCCAAAACAGTTTTTGCCATTCGGATTCTCCGTTTCTATATGGATTTCACATTGTTCAGAACAGGCCGGTATACCAGCTCACAAGCCCCTGGCCGAAAAAGACCATTACCAGACATGCGGCGGCGATGGCCGGGCCGAAGGGAATCTTGTTTCTTCTTGCGGCCAGGGAAATGACAAGTCCCAGAACGCAGGCTATGATCATGGCGAACAGGCCGCCAATGAGCCCAAAATATAGACCCACCACGGCGAAGAGCTTCACGTCTCCCCCGCCCAGGCTCTCCTTTTTAAGCACCCTGTCCATAATAAGGCTCACGGCCATGATTCCCCCGCCGTAAAGCACGGCGGCAAAGATATGCAGCCCCAGGTCCGGCCAGCCCTCAAACAGGAAGGGCTCCGTAACCGCCCAGGCCACGGCGGCCACAACAAGGCAGCCGTTGGGGATTATATAGGACTCCAGATCCACAAGGGACAGGGTGAAAAGGCAGCAGATGAATATAAAGTTCCGCAGGCACAGCACAGTCAGGTCAAACCTGAGCAGGCAGGCCAGGGTCACAAGGCCGAAGAACAGCTCCGTAAGCGGGTATCTGGGAGAGATCTTTTTCCCGCAGTACCGGCACTTCCCGCCCAGGAAGAGCCAGCTGAAGATGGGAAACAGATCCAGAAAGCCCAGAGGGTGTCCGCAGTCTGGGCAATGGCTTCTGCCCTTTGTCCAGTCCTGCCCGTGGGCAATGCGGTAGGCCATACAGTTGAGGAACGAGCCCATCACGGTGCCGAACAGGAAGGCCAGGACGGAGAAGTAAATCGTGATTCCGGTTGATATGTATATAGACATGGCTCAGCCGAGAATGGCGGAGCCGGTCCAGCCGGTGCCGTAGGTCCAGGTGGCGCACTCCTCCGGTTCTGCGTAGGTCATGAACCAGACCTGGCCCTCCTCCAGACCGGAGTTTTTGCCGAAGTCGGAATGGCCCACGATGGAGAACAGGATCACGGTGCCCTCATACCCCTTGGTGGAGGCGGTGCCCCGGACAAGGCCCGGGTCCTCATCCACCAGAAGGGCGGTATAATCGATGCTGTTGACGGTGACGGTGACCTTCTCCGGGAAGGGAGTGCCGTACTGCTGAGCGGCCAGAACGGCCCGCTGCAGCTCCTTCAGGGCCCTGGCGGAGTTAAGGGTCACCCGCTCCTTGTCGTTGTGGTCGTGGATGCCGCAGACAATGGTCAGGCGTCCCTCGGCGTCCTCGATAATGTACAGGTCTCCCCCGTCGGGGCAGGTGGTGTTGTGCTTATACATCATGGCCCTGACGCTCTCCTCCGTAACTTCCAGGCCGGAGGCGTAGGCGATCTTGATATCACGAATGCAGGTCTGCCGGGAGGTAAAGCACCCGGAGCCGGTCGCATCGAACACGAACTGCTTCCAGAAGGGGTACGTGCTCATAACCGCCAGGATTATGACGGCTACGGCCAGAATGGCTGTCAGGCGGGAGATACCGGACCGGCTTTTAAGTTTTCTGAGGATTGGGGCCATGGGTTTCTCCTTCTTGCCAACAATCACATAATATCGTACATGGAGAACATTGCCATGTAGATGGCGATGACGATGAAGCCTGCCACAACGGCCAGGCCGACAAGCAGGGCGGGCTCCAGCTTCTTGAGGGCGGAGTCGATAGCCTGGTTCAGCTCTTCATCATAGTAGCCGGCGATGGTCCGCAGGGTGTTTTCCATCTCGCCGGTCTCCTCACCCACTGCCACCATGTCCGTCAGGATTTCGGGCATTATCTCGGCCTCGCGCATACTGTCGCCCAGGCCGTGGCCCTCTTCAATCTTGCTGGCCAGCTTGCCGACCTCTGTGCTGACGTAATAGTTGTCCAGGGTCTTGGCGGTGATGGAGATGGACTTGGTCAGGGGTATGCCGGCGGAGAGCATGGTGGTCATGCAGTTGGCGAACTGGCTGGCGGCGGTGAGCTCCGCAATGTTGCCCAGGACGGGCAGCTTAAGCTGCAGCTTTGCCATCTTCATGCGGCCGTTCTCCGTCTTCCCGTAAATCTTCACGCCCACGATAATCAGGGCGATAATGATGAACAGGATCATCCAGTAGTTCTTGAAGAAGGTGGAGATGGCGATAAGTATCCTGGTTATGAGAGGCAGCTGGGCGCCGTAGGATTCAAAGGTTTCCGTAAACTTGGGCACCACGAAGGCCATCAGCACGATGACCACCACCACGGCCAGGGCAAGGACGAACATAGGATAGGCCAGGGCGCCGGAGACCTTGTTCTTGACCTTGATCTGCTTGTCGTACTGCTCATAGACAGTCTGGAAGGACTTGTCGATGGAGCCGGACTCCTCGCCTGCTCTCAGGGTCTCGATAAAGGTCTTGGGCAGAAGCTTGCTGCCCCGGTCCTCAAAGGATGCGGCCACGGAGCGGCCCGCCTCCACGTCCTCAGCCACCTGGGTAAGGATTTTCTTAAGGGGCTTATCGGCGGTCTTGTTGGCCACCAGGTGTACGGTTCTGGCAATGGGTATGCCGGAACGGAGGATAATGGCGAACTGGCTGCACATGACCGTGAAGGCCTTGTCATTCAGCTTTTCTCCGCCAATCTCCATATTGAGAAGGCCCTTCTTCTCCTCATTGACCTCTTCGACCTTGAGGACGATATCGCAGGATTCTTTTATGCGGGTAACTGCATCCAGCTCGTTGAATCCCTCAACCACGCCGGTGACCCGCTGGCCGCCCTTGGAGACGGCACTGTACTTAAAGGTTGCCAGTTTCTTTCACCTTCCTTTCGGTGAAGCTATATTATCAGATTGCGTTTTTCTTGACGTAATCGGGTTCCTTGGCATAATGGAGCGCCGTATCTCTGGTGATGGCGCCGGAGCGGACCAGCTTGACCAGAGCCTGGTCCATGGTCTGGCCGCCGATGGCGGCGGAGGTTGCGATGGCGTTGGCTATCTGGGGGGTATTGCCGGAGCGGATAAGGTTCCGGATAGCGTCCGTAACGGCCATATACTCCGCAGCCAGGGCTCTGCCGCCGCCCTTCCTGGCCACCAGCTGCTGGGTGAGCACGGCGCACAGGGTCATGGAGAGCTGGAGCCTTATCTGGGTCTGGGAGTCCGCCGGGAACACCTGGACGATACGGTCCACGGCGTCGGAGGCGGAGCCGGTATGGAGGGTGCCGAAGACCAGGTGACCGGTCTCGGCGGCGGTGATGGCGGTCTCGATGGTGTCACGGTCACGCATCTCGCCGATGAGGATAACGTCCGGGTCCTCACGAAGGGAGGCACGGAGGCCCTCGGAGAAGCTCTTGGTGTCCTTGCCCACCTCACGCTGGTTGATGGCGCACAGGTCCGGCTTGTAGAGGTACTCCACCGGGTCCTCAAGGGTCACGATGTGGCACTTGCGGGTGTGGTTTATCCTGTCCATAAGGGCGGCCAGGGTGGTGGACTTACCGGAGCCGGTCTCACCGGTCACCAGGACGATGCCCTTGTGAAGGTTTGTCAGGCTCAGCACTGCGGGGGGCAGTCCCAGCTTCTCCACGTCCGGTATCTCCTCACGGAGGATACGCAGAGCCAGGGAGGGGATTCCCTGCTGCTTGAAGATATGTATACGGCAGCGGTTGCCGGCAAAGGTATCGGCAGAGTCCAGCTCGCCCCAGGAGTCAAAGCGGTCATACTCATTGCCCGCCAGCTCATGGGCCATCTCCATGCAGTCCTCATAGGTGCAGGGGTCGTTGGACATGTTTTCAATGTTGCCGTCCTTACGGTACTTGGGAGGCAGGCCGCAGATTATATGTATATCCGATGCGCCGTCACGCTTGGCCTGGAGCACAAGCTGTTCAATATTAATCATGAGTTGTCTCCTTAATCGTCTTCGTTGATAACGCGGGTGATCTCGCTGGAGGTGGTTATGCCCTCGGAAACCAGACGCAGGGCGTTCTGATAGAGGGTGATATGGTCGCCCTCGCCCTTGCGCAGCTCCCTTTCGATGGCCTCACGGCCTGCCTTCTCGGAGATGAGGGCCCGAACCTTGGATGTCACGGTCAGCATCTCGAAGACGGCGGTACGGCCTCTGTAACCGGTATTGAAGCACTCGGCGCAGCCGACGCCCCGGTAGAACTTCAGGCCGGCTCTGGGCTCGAGGCCCAGCTTCTGGAGCTCATCCTCCATGGGCTCATACTCTTGTCGGCACTTGGGGCAGATGCGGCGCACAAGGCGCTGGGAGATGACGCCCTTCAGGGCGGAGGCGATAAGGTATGGCTCCACGCCGATATCCTTCAGACGCTCAATGGAGCCCACGGCGTCGTTGGTGTGGATGGTGGATACCACCAGGTGGCCGGTGATAGCGGCACGCATGGCGATCTCGGCAGTCTCGCCGTCACGGATTTCGCCCACGGCGATGATATCCGGGTCCTGACGGAGGATGGCACGGAGGCCGTTGGCGAAGGTCATGCCGGTCTTCTCAGTTATCTGGACCTGGTTGACGCCGGCGATGTTGTACTCCACAGGGTCCTCCAGGGTGACCAGGTTCACCTCATCGGTGTTAAGCTGGCCTATCATGGCGTACATGGTGGTGGACTTACCGGAACCGGTGGGGCCCACGATGAGGATAACGCCGTTGCGGTTGCGGAGCATGGCGTCATACTTCTCCAGGTCCTTGCCGGAGAGGCCGATGGACTCCTTGGTGATGTTGCCGCCGGACTTATCCAGCAGTCGGGCAACGATCTTCTCGCCGTAAACCGTAGGCAGGGTGGAAATACGAAGGTCGATATCCTTTTCCTTGATGCGGACGTTGAAGCGGCCGTCCTGGGGGACTCTCTTCTCGGCGATGTTCATGCCGGACATGATCTTGATACGGGAGGTCACATTGGCCTGGATATCTCTGGGCACCGTAAGGATGTCGTGCAGGATGCCGTCCACCCTCATGCGGATGCGCATGTTGCCCTCGTTGGGCTCCATATGTATATCGCTGGCCCGCTCCATGATTGCACGCTCAATGATGGAGTTCACCAGGCGGATGGTGGGGGCGGAGTTTACGCTGTCGTCCCCCAGCTGATTGGAGATAAAGGCTGCATCCGCAGCGCCGGTGGCCTCACCGTTGGAGAGGACCTCACGCTTCATCTCCTCAATGGCCTTGGCGGCGCCCTCATTGGAATAGAGCACCTGAATGGCGTGCTCCACGGCCTTCTGACGGGCGACCATGGGAACGACCTTCTTGCGGACGGCCTTGCGGACCTCCTCAATGGCGTAGAAGTTCATGGGGTCTGCCATTGCAAGGAAGAGCTCATCCTTGACGATCTTGACGGGAACGACCGTGTACTGCTTGGCAATATTCTTGGGCAGGACCTGCGCCATCTCCGTGGGGATATTGACCTTGGTAAGGTCAATGAACTCCACGCCAAGCTGCATGGTCAGCGCCTCGATGAGCTCATCCTCCGTAAGGATGCCGTTGGAAATAAGAACGGTGCCGAGACGTTCCTTGGTGCCCTTCTGCAGTTCAAGTCCTCTCTCAAGCTCCTGTTCGGTAATGGTACCGGCGGCGAGAAGCAGCTCGCCCAGTCTCTTATAAGCCATATGTTCATCTCCAATGCTGATCGGGTTATAAAACCGGACAATAATTTAGTTTATAATATCACAATCTCAATAGTTTGGCAAGTGTTTTTTAATAACTTATGCGAAAGATTTTTAAAGCAATACTCCGGCAGCGTTTTTTTCCTCATCCTGTTTAATACGCTAAATTATTGTAGACATTTTGCAGAGGATGTGATATACTCAAGGGGTATATATTTCTGCCTGAGAGGAGAAATCAACTATGCGTCAGTTAATGCTGGGCAACAAGGCCGCTGCCCGCGGGCTCTACGAGGCAGGCTGCTCTTTTATTTCAAGCTATCCCGGCACCCCCAGCACCGAGATAACCGAGGAGGCCGCAAAGTACCCCGAAATCTACTGTGAGTGGGCACCCAACGAAAAGGTTGCCCTGGAGGCGGCCTTCGGCGCCAGTCTGGCAGGCACCCGGTCCTTCTGCGGCATGAAGCACGTGGGCCTCAACGTGGCTGCGGACCCCCTTTACACCCTGAGCTACACCGGAGTGAACGCCGGTCTCGTCATCGCCGTGGCGGACGACCCGGGCATGCACTCCTCCCAGAACGAGCAGGACTCCCGGCACCACGCCCGGGCCTCCAAGGTTCCCATGCTGGAGCCGGCGGACTCTGCAGAGGCTCTGCGGTTTGCGAAGCTGGCCTTTGAGCTCAGCGAGAGGTTTGACACTCCGGTGCTTCTGCGTATGTGCACCAGGGTATCCCACTGCCAGAGCGTTGTGGAGACCGGGGACCGGACCTTGCCCGTAAAGGAATACAAAAAGGACCCGAAGAAATACGTTATGATGCCGGGCTACGCCAAGCTCCGTCACCCGGTTGTGGAGGAGCGCACGAAAAAGATAGCCGCCTGGTCCGAGTCCTCCGACGTGAACACCGTGGAGATAGGCACCCAGCGGCCCGAGGTGCGCATAATCACCTCCGGCACCTCCTATCAATATGTTAAGGAGGCCTGCGGGGATACCTTCTCCGTTCTGAAGCTGGGGCTTGTGTGGCCCCTGCCGGACTCTCTCATCCGCTCCTTCGTCCGGGACGCCCAGAGCGTCATCGTTGTGGAGGAGCTGGACGGCTTCATTGAGGAGCACGTGCGCAGTCTGGGCATCCAGTGCGTGGGCAAGGAGCTCTTCCCGCCCGTGGGTGAGCTGAGCCAGTCCGTTGTGGCAGCGAAGCTCCTGTTCAAATCCGCCGAGACTCTCAGCGTCTACGAAAACATCCCCGCCCGGCCCCCGGTCATGTGCGCCGGCTGCCCCCACAGAGGTCTGTTCTACACTCTGAAGAGCATCGGCTGCACCGTTCTGGGCGACATTGGCTGCTATACCCTGGGTGCCACGGCTCCCCTGGCCGCCGTGGACAGCGTTCTGTGCATGGGCGCCTCCGTCAGCTCCATCCACGGCTTCAACAAGGTCCTGGGCGAGAAGAGCGAGCATAACACCGTGGCCGTCATCGGCGACAGCACCTTCATGCACTCCGGCATGACGGGCCTTGCCAACATCGCCTACAACCAGACCAATTCCACGGTCATCATTCTTGATAACTCCATCACCGGCATGACCGGCCACCAGCAGAACCCCACCACGGGCTTCAACCTGCGGGGCGACCCGGCGGGAAAGATAGACCTGGAGGCCCTGTGCCGGGCCATGGGCTTTGAGCGAGTCCGGGTCATCGACCCCTACGACCTGGAACAGTGCGACAGAGTCATCCGTGAGGAGCTGGCGGTCAGCGCCCCCAGCGTCATCATCTCCCGGAGGCCCTGCGCCCTCCTCAAATATGTAAAGCACAAGCCTGCTCTCCGTGTCGACCACGATATGTGCATCGGCTGCGAGAGCTGCATGGCCGTGGGCTGCCCCGCCATCTCCATCCGGGACGGCCAGGCCGTAATCGACGCCAACCAGTGCGTGGGCTGCTCCCTCTGCTCCCAGCTTTGCCCGGTGGGCGCCATCGGAGGTGAAGAGTAATGGAAACGAAAAACATTATGATCGTAGGCGTCGGCGGCCAGGGAAGCCTCCTGGCCAGCAAGCTGCTGGGCCGTCTCTTCCTGGACCGGGGCTATGACGTGAAGGTCTCCGAGGTCCACGGCATGAGCCAGCGGGGCGGCAGCGTTGTGACCTACGTGCGCTACGGCGACAGGGTCGCCTCCCCCATCATCGACAGGGGCCAGGCGGACTTCATCGTCTCCTTTGAGCTTCTGGAGGCCGCCCGGTGGCTCCCCTTCCTGAAGCCCGGCGGGGTTGTGGTGACGAACACCCAGCGCATCGACCCCATGCCCGTTATAATCGGCGCCGCCGAATACCCGGAGGGCCTGACGGACAAGCTCCGCTCCTCCGGCGCAAGAGTTGACGCCATGGACTGCCTGGCCATCGCAGAAAGGGCCGGCTCCTCCAAGGCCGTGAACATCGTCCTTCTGGGCAGGCTCTCCCACTACTTTGACTTTGACGAGGCCGACTGGATGAGCGCCCTGGAGGCCGTGGTGCCCCCCAAATTCCTTGAGATGAACAAAAAAGCCTTTGCCCTGGGAAAGGAAGCGGGTAACAACTGATATTTCTCCGATAGGAGTTGGTAAAAATGGAAAGATACTTTCAGCCTGAAATCGAGTGTGCCGACCGTGAGGAGCTCACCCGGATTCAGAACGAGCGTCTTGTGAAGCAGGTGCAGCACGTCTGGGACAATGTGCCCTATTACCGCAGGAAGATGGAGGCCGCCGGGGTCACCCCCGGGGATATCCACGGCATTGAGGACCTTCACAAGCTCCCCTTCATCACCAAGGACGACCTGCGGGAGTCCTACCCCTACGGGCTTCTGGGCGTGCCTCTGAAGAACGCAGTGCGGATCCAGTCCACCTCCGGCACCACCGGCAAGCGCGTTGTGGCCTTCTACACCCAGCACGACATTGACCTCTGGGAGGACTGCTGCGCCAGGGCCATCGTGGCCGCCGGCGGCACCGACGAGGATGTGTGCCAGGTCTCCTACGGCTACGGCCTCTTCACCGGCGGCCCGGGCCTCAACGGCGGCAGCCACAAGGTGGGCTGTCTCACGGTGCCCACCTCCTCCGGCAACACGGACCGGCAGATAATGTTCATCCGTGACCTGAACACCACCATCCTCTGCTGCACCCCCAGCTACGCCGCCTACCTGGGCGAGCGCATGAAGGAGCTGGGCCTGGGGCCCGATGAGATACCCCTGAAGGCGGGAATCTTCGGAGCCGAGGCCTGGAGCGAGGAGATGCGGCACGACATTGAGAAGACCCTGGGCATCAAGGCCTACGATATCTACGGTCTGACCGAGCTGTCCGGCCCCGGCGTCTCCTTCGAGTGCTCCGTATTTCCTGAATGGATTTTTTCATGTT
>JAFPTE010000020.1 GCA_017400415.1 Oscillospiraceae bacterium | reverse complement strand
GACACCGGCATTGGGGAGGAGGAGCGGCCCCGGAATCCCCTCCAGGTCATCGGGGACGGGGCAAGGACCCTTTTTTCAAACGTCATAGGCACGTTTAAAAATCCCATGAGCCTTATCCCCGCCGGGGTGATTGCGGTTTTGTGGATTGTGCTTACTGCCCTGAAGGCCGGGGGCATAAACCCGGCGCCCGTGGGGGCCCTGTCCTTTCTGAGCTTTGCGGACGCAGGGGTCGGCGGCGGGGCGGTGAAGACCCTGGGCGGCCTTGTGGGCAAGGGCGTCTTCGTGGCGGCTGTCTACCGGGTCATCGGCATGTTCACAAAAAAGGAGAAGGGTGAGAAGCGGGGACTTGTGGACACCCTCAGGGGCGCCTTCGCCTTTGACCTGGCTGACCTCTGGAGCTGGACCCTGGGCCTGGGCTTCGGCCTTATCGCCCTGGCCTTCATATCCGGCGGCCTCCACAGATATTCCCTCATCGGCGGCATCGCCGGCGCCTTCATGGCCGCAAAAAGCGCCCTGGACGGGGGCTTCGTCTCCCAGCTTGCCGGGTCAGTGACCCGTATGCTGGGCGGTAAGGGCGACGGCGGCGGCTTTACCCGGGGTCTGGCCTCCGGCATGGGCCTGGGAGGTCTGCTGGCCCTTATCAATATCCCCATCGTCGTCATGATAATCGGCGCCGTTCTCGTTGTGGGCTCCGTCGTCATGATGATACTGGACAAGCTGGGCATCTTCGTCCTGGGCGGAAAGAAGGAGGAGGCAAAGGCAGAATGAGAAAAAACCTGAGACTCATTGCGGCTCTGGCGGTGGTGTGCCTTGTGCTGCCCCTGGCGACAGTTGCCGCCGCATGGGACCCCTTCCCCTTTGAGGAGTACCCGGACCCCTACACGTACGTGTATAACTATGACACCTTCAAAAAGACGGAGGACGGGAACTATAACTGGCACACCTTTGTCAGATACAGCCAATACGCTCCGGGCGAAACACCGGGGGCTATTAACGGAAAGAGGCTTTATACCCAGTCTGCGGATTACGATGTTGCCATATCGGCAGACAGGCTTTTTCCCGGGCATGGCCCGGAGGCGGAAATAACCGAGCCGGCGTATTCATTCCTGCAGGTATCAGAGGAAAGATACAAATACAGCAGATATGCAGAAAACCAGTACGGCTTTTCCACCTATGACAACACCGTCAGTGCCTCGATCACGGAATGGCTGCCCTTTATAGATTTGCGGGGCGCCGATGAGGGCAAGACCCTTGAGGAGACCATGCTGGCCTACGCCGAGGAGCAGAGAGACGAGCTTATTGAAAGTACCGTGCTGAAGCTGGGCAAGTATTCCTCCATCCTCGTGGGCCTGGATTATGACCCCTACTCCGTGAAAATGGAAAAGACGGACGAGGGCTATCTGGTAACGGCGGAGTATCTTATAAAAAAGGGCCCGACCGTCGGCTCCACCACCTACGAGGTGAACACAAAGGAACCCCCCAGACCGCAGATCGACGCCACAACGCTGGAGGAAAACTACATATGCAATAAAATCGTCATCTCCGTCTTCACCCTGCCTTCACTTCCCGGCGCCTTCGCCGTATTCAAGTACCAGCAGAATGCATCCCTGGCAGTAATCCTGGACAGAACTGAGGAAGAGGCGGACTATGCCTTTTATAAAGAGACCAAGGCCTGGTTTGAGAGCATTGTGGCCATGGACCTGGCCAGGAGAAACGCCCTGGACCGCTCCGCCATCACCATAACCTGGAATGAGCCCGTTGACGAACGGAAGCCCGCCGAGCCGGAGCCGGACAAGGAGCAGGAGAAGGATAAGAAGCCCGTTACCTTCACCCCGAAAATATCCTCCGCCTACATGGCAGGCAAGGATATGCACTCCTTTGAGGAGAACTTCCCCTATGGAAACAGGACCGTCACCTTCACCCTGAACCCGGACGGCACCTTCTCCTTTGATATCCCGGCGGTGACCAAAACCTTCCGGGAGGAGAACAACAAGCGCAGCGTTGCCTACACCATGGACGGCTTCACCGTCACCGGCACCATCGCAAACCCGGATGACTTCATCCTGGGTGAGCTGGGCATGCCCGTGGCCAACGTGACGGAGTGCACCGTTTCCCCCTCAACTGTCACGGTGACGGAGAAGATAGACTATGACGAGGGGGATATGAAGACCCAGACCTGGAAGCACACCTATCACCCCAACGTCATATCCACCAAGGGCGAGGTGAGCTTTTCCTACAATAAAGACAAGGGCACCTTCACCTGCACCGTGAGAAACGAAGTGGAGCGGGACTATGAGGCCGCCTCCGTGGCCCGGGACGGCACAGCCTCCGTACCGGTGAGCCGCCGGGGCACGGACACCTTCGGCATCGTGCTGGATTCGGAGGGCATTGTCCCCGGCACCATAGGCGGCACAGAGCCCCAGGGGCCCATTGAGGACAGCGTCACCCATGATGCGGAGCAGAACCCCGGTGAGGACGGGGGAGTTACCATTCCGGAGGCCATAGCCATAGGCATTGCGGGGGCCGGGGCGTCCGTGGTGGGCGCCGGAGCCGTGGTCGGAGGCGGCGCAGGCGCCTCCTCCGCCGATGAGAAGAAAAAGAAGGGCAAATCGGAGAAAAAGAGCTATAAGATGTACGTCTCCAAGGACTTCGGGGACGCCATAAAGAAGGGCGGCCAGGCCGTCACCGTCCGGGCAAGGATGGCCGAGGCCGGTCCCGACGGGGAAAGAGACCGGGACGATATGACCGCCGCCATCTCCGCCTCCGCCTCCGGCCTTGAGCTTGTGAGCTCACGGAAGGGCGGAAGGTACTTTGAGGCCACGGTCCGGGCCCCGGAGGACGCCCGGGAGAAGGGCACTGTGACCTTCACCTTCGTAGGCGCCGGCGGCACCTTCAGGAACAATGTGGTCTTCCGCATTGTGGATAAGCCCTATATCCGCTTCCCGGAGGCCGGGTCCTCAGAGGGCACCTGGACTCTCCAGGCCAGCGCCGGGGTCAATATGATCCTGGGCGGCGGAGAGACATATCCGGTGATGATTTACCTGGAGGACGCCGCCAGCGAGCCCAAAAAGCTTGAAATCCTGGGCGATAAGGACATCGGCTGGGAGTTCAGACCGGCGGAGCGGGCCTGGTGCTGGTACGCCGACCTTAAAAACAACACTGCCGACCCGGATAAGAAGGATATCTTCCGGGAGAAGAGCCAGCGGTATCTGACGGTCCGGGCGGAGTTTGAGGACGGCCAGGAGGCCCAGGCGCCCATCTACGTGGAGCTGTATCCGGAGGGCCTTTCCGTAGGCGTCCGGGACGAGCAGCTGACGAAAAACCGCCGCCTGCGGGTGGACACTCTGGGCAAGGACCAGCCCCAGGGCCTGGATTCCAGGATACCGCCCACCAGCTTTGACCTGTTCATCGCCGTAAAGGACGAGGAGACCGGCCTCTGCCGCCTGGAGGATAACTCTGCGGCTCAGCTGGAGGTGCCCGCCATCTACGGCGCCGACGAGTACGGCGCCATCATAACGGAAAACTTCCGCTATGAGCTGGAGAAGGGCAATCCCCTCTGCGCCATTGCGCCCCAGCACACCCTGCCTATGGCGGATGGGCCCTACATCGTGGAGCTCCTGCTGCGGGCAAGCATCGGCGGCAGAAGCTGGGAGGGGGTCCTGCCCCTTTCCATCGAGGGCGACGCCCCCAGCAAGCCGGACACCTGGGATTATGAGTACCAGAAGCTCCGCCTGACCATCGAGCGCTTCGGCCTGCCCTCCGACCCCACCATCCGGGCCTTTGTGCGGAACCCCAGGCTCCGCAGCGCCAACGAGCTCCAGATGGTCCGCCGCATGATTCTCCAGGACGCCGTGAATTATTACTCCAAGGAGCACAGGGAGTACATGGCCCTGGACAAGGAAATCGGCAAGCTGGAGATGGGCGCCAACATCATCAAGTGGATCGGCGATCAGGCGTTCTCCTACCTTATCGAGGTCTACGGCGGCGGTCCCGTAGTGGAGGCCTTCGCCTCGCCTCTCAAGGATATGTGGGCGGAGTTCGCCGGAATCTACATCGGCGCCATGCTGGACGGGGAGCCTGTGAATTACAGCTCCGACAGCTTCTACGCCGCCATTCTCCAGGGCATTGAGAGCACCATAGGCAATGTGCTCACCGGGGAGGAGCCGCCAACGCCCAAGAAGCTGGGCTACGCCGTGGCGGGCTTTATGTTCGTCTCCTTCCTGAAGCACTATTATTACGGCGAGGATGAGAAGGGCGATATCTACAAGTCCATGGTGGCCGCCGGCGGCGACCTGTCCATGAACTTCTTCAAGAACGCCGTGGGCGACGCCTTCAAGAGCTACGCCGCCAAGTCCAAGGGCACCCTTAAAAAGGTCATGGATTATCTGGCCAGCAAGGTTCCCAGCGGCAGCGAGTTTGACAGCGTGGACATGGCGGCCAAGTACGTCACCGAGACTCTGGGCCTGGGCGGCGCCTGGGTCTACGACAAGCTCATGAACACCTCAAACCCCATCAATCCCGCAGGCGGCCTTGTACAATCCGCCAAATTCGAGGACGACAGCTGGGTTATCAGCATGGAGGTGGGAAACTACGTCATCAAGATTCCTCTGCTGGAAAACCTTATGGTGGTGGCGGAGATGTTCTGCCAGTGGGCCATGGCGCCCTTCACGGCCCTGTACCGGCCCGTGCCGGTGACAGACTGCACCAAGGTCTCCGACCCGGGACTGCAAAAATAACAGCATACTCACAGCGGGCGGCCAGCTGGCCGCCCGCTTTTTGTTTACGTTGCAAAATGTGCAATTCACGTTTTAAATCGGCTTTTCTCTTGCATTAGCCTTGCCAAAATGTTAAATTATCAGAAAAAGGGGGAAGGGGACTTGTACAAAATTGCACTGGTGGACGATGAGTACGAATCCGCCGACAGGCTGGCAAAATGCTTTGACCAGTACGCCGGGGAGTACGGAGTCATGTTCAACATAACCCGGTTCAAAAACGGCCTCAACTTCGATGAGGACTATACCCCTGAGTTCGATATGGTCTTCATGGATGTGGACATGCCCCAGATGAACGGTTTGGACGCAGCGGAGCGGCTTCGGCAGCTGGACCCGACGGTGGTGCTGGTGTTCGTAACCTTCCTGGCCAAATACGCCATACGGGGGTATAAGTACGACGCCCTGGACTATATGCTCAAGCCCGTCAATTACAACGCCTTCAAGATAACCCTGGGCCGGGCCATCCAGCGCTGCTCCAAAAAGGAGCAGGCGGAGGTGATCCTGCCCTCGGCGGAGGGGGATATCCGCATCGAGCTCAGCTGTCTCAACTATGTGGAAATCTCAAATCACGATATAACCTACCACACCTCCCGGGGCCTCTTCAAGGCCTACGGCACCATGCGGGCCATTGAAAAGCTCCTGCCCGGAAAGCAGTTTTCCAAATGCAACCGGTGCTACCTGGTGAATCTGCGGTCCGTTACCAGAATCCAGGGCAATTACGTTTACGTGGGGGAGGACCAGCTGGAAATAAGCCGGCCCCGGAAACAGGAATTCCTGGACGCTCTCCACGAGTACAATATGTCCAAATAAGGGGGTAAGGAATATGATAGGCGTGATTCAGGATATCCTGGGCAACATCATCATCTTTGCCACCGTGTTCATCGCCGCCAGAAGCACGGCGAGAAGAAAGTATTTCTGGCTGCGGCTTGCAGCCTCGGTCGTGGCCTTCGGCCTTATCCGGTGGGCGTACTTCAAGTATCTCGGCCCCGTAATTCCCATGGAAATACGGCGCTACTGCAACATGGCCGCCTTCGCTGCCTTTATCCCCATGGCGGCCCTGGGCGCCGCCTTCTCCTGGGAGCTGGACCCCTGGGCTGCCCTGTACTGCGGCAGCGCCGCCTACTGCACACAGCATATTATAAATAAGGTATACGATATCATCTCCCGGCTCTGGACCGGAGCCTGGCCGGAGCCTACCCACTATCTGGTTTATGCGGCCCTGGCAGCGACGGTGGTGGGCCTGTTCTGGCTGGCGGTCCGAAAGCAGAAACAATATAAAATCGTCGTGGACAGCAAGCGCATGTTCGCCCTGACGGTCATACTCATAACAAGCGCCATTGTGCTGGACCTGTATACCTTCCGTGCCATCCGGGGCGCCGACCCTATGGCCTTCTTCATAGTACGCTGGTACAGCATCATCGCCGTGCTGGTGAATCTGGCCTTCCAGGTGAATCTGGTCTCCTCCAAGCGCACGGAGCAGGAGCTGAACACGGTCCGGTCCATTCTGGAGGCGGAGCGGGACCAGTACCTCTTTGAAAAGTCCCTTATCGACACTCTGAACGTGAAGGTCCACGATATGAAGCACCGGCTGGCCGCCCTGGACGAGCAGAACCGGGAGAAGCTCATGGAGGACGTGCGGCCCGTCATTGAGGACTACGATATGCGCTTCCGCACGGAAAACCAGGCTCTGGACGTTATTCTGACCCGCAAGAACTTCACCTGCCGGGACAAGGGCATCACCCTGACCTGCATCGCCCAGGGCTCCAGCCTCGCCTTCATGAGCGAGGTGGACGTGTACTCCCTGTTCGGCAACATCCTGGATAACGCCATTGAGGCGGCGGAAAAGCTCCAGGATCAGGAGAAGCGGGTCATAAGCCTCTCCGTGGAGCAGAAGGGCTACTTCGTATCCATACACGAGGAAAACTATTTCTCCGAGAAGCTGGAGTTTGAGGGGGCTCTGCCCAGGACCACCAAGGCGGATACCCTGTATCACGGCTTCGGCATGAAGAGCATCAGCATGCTGGTGAGCCGCTATGACGGCAGCCTTAAGGTCACCACCGATGGGGACAGGTTCGTTCTGGATATCCTTTTCCCTGTTTGATGCATAACATTATGTAAATACTGCACAATAACGCAGGCTGTTTTCCGGCCTGCGTTGTTATTTTGCCCGTTCGTGAATTGCGGAAATCGGAACGTGAATTGCACCGAAGACCGCAGTTCACGAATTCTTTTTTCAGATTGCGCTGAAAACGGCCCGGCCGGAAACTTTTTGCTAAAATGGCATTCAACAGGGGGGAGACCCCCAAAAACAAATAAAGGAGAAGGAAGTTATGTCAAGTAAGTATTCCCCAAGAAAACTCCTTTGCATCGTCATGGCCATCATCATGGCCATGAGCGTCCTGCTCACCGCCTGCGGTGAGGGACCCACCGGCCCCGTCGGCCCCAAGGGCGACCCGGGCGCACAGGGCCCTGCCGGCCCCAAGGGCGACAAGGGCGACAAGGGTGACAAGGGCGACAAGGGTGACAAGGGCGACAAGGGTGACAAGGGCGACCAGGGTCTGCCTGGCGAACAGGGACCCCAGGGACTTCAGGGCGAGCCCGGCAAGGACGGCGCCTCTGCAGTTCCCGTCATCACTGTCAAGGAAATCAATGACGAGACCTACACCATCCCCGGCGTCGATACCAGCCTGCTGAACGCCAACGGCGGCAAGTTCTATCCCGCCACCGCCACCAAGGCTGAGGCCGATGCACTGGCAGACACCATCAACCGCCAGGTAAACGATGAGGGCCAGGTGCTGCTGTACAACAACGGCGTCCTGCCTCTTGACAGCCACGACAGGCGCATCACCCTCATGGGCGTTGCCTCTCAGGATATCGTGGTATCCGGCGGCGGCTCCGGCTCTGCGGGCCAGAACAACCAGTCCACCCGCTACAACTGGAACAACGCCTTCGAGGAAGAGGGCTTCTCCGTCAACCCCACCATCGTTGACAAGTACAATAACTACAAGAACAACGACGGCGGCTACAGCGGACTCCATGTTGAGATGCCCGTTTCCCAGCTGGGCGAAACCGAGACCGCTACATACGCTGCTTACCGTGATGCAGCAGTCATCGTTCTCTACCGTTGGAGCACCGAGAACTCCGACCTGGCTACCTACAACGCCAAG
>JAFPTE010000019.1 GCA_017400415.1 Oscillospiraceae bacterium | reverse complement strand
CTGAAATTCCTGCGGCGGGACCTGCGGAAAGCCCGGCGGTCCAAGGCCATGCGGCTGCCTCCCTGGTCCTTCCTGCGGCGCTTCCGGCTGCGGGTCATGCTGCAGAATATGACCAATTACGCAGTTCTCATATTCGGCGTCATCTTCATTGAGCTCATGCTCTGCTTCGCCTTCGGCCTGCCGGACTCCCTGGAGCATTACGGTCAGAAGGCCCCGGAGATGATGTTTGCGGACTACCAGTATATGCTCATGGACAGCAAGGACGATAAGGGCGAGCTTATCACCACATCTGAACCCTCCGCCGAGCGCTTTTCCAGCACCTCCCTTAAGTACCCCAAAAACCACGGCGCCCTCTTTGAGGGCAGGGGCTCCGGCGGGGACGAGAGCGTGACGGTCTACGGAATCGCCTCGGGCAGCGCCTACATAGCCCTGCCCGAGGACCTGAAGACCGGCGAGGTGTTCATCTCCTCCGCCTTCCGGGATAAATTCGGCCTCACGGTGGGGGACGAAATCAGCCTCCGTGAGGAGTACGCCAACTGGGCCTACGCCTTCACGGTCCGTGGCGTTGCGGATTACGACGGTGGCATTGCGGTCTTCATGAAAAACTCCGGCTTCAATGAGGTCTTTGACAGGGATGAGGATTCTTTCAACGGCTATCTTTCCGGACGGGAGCTGGGCGACATCGATGCGAAGTACATCGCCGTGGTCTTAACCCAGAAGGAAATTACCAAGGTCACAAATCAGCTCATGCACTCCATGGGCCAGTTCTTCTGGGTATTCAAAATCGCCATGGTGGCGCTCTCTGCGGCCCTTATCTATCTGCTGGCCAAAATCATCATCGAGCGGAATGAGCAGCCCATCTCCATGTCCAAGATTCTGGGCTTCCGGAACGGGGAGATCGCCTCCCTCTACATCCTTCCCACCGCCATTGTGGTGACGGTCTTCGCCCTCATCAGCTTCGTCATAGGCTATTTCCTGATGATCTGGGTCTTCAGGGTCTTCATGCTGCAGATGGACGGCTACTTTGCCTTCTATATGACGCCCCTCTCCATGGTGCTGAGCGTGGTTTATCTGCTGGTGGGCTATGCCTTCGTATCGGTCATCGACTACGAGAGAATCCGCCGCATACCCATGGACCAGGCCCTTAAGAATATCGACGTGTGAAAAAAAGCCCCCTCGTCCTCCCTACGCAAAAAAGCCTCCTCGGGTCATCATAACACCAAGCCCCCGGATTCTCACGGAATCCGGGGGATTTGCTTATTCAAGGTGATTGCCGTGAAGCGTCAGTGTGGCAAGTCCTCTCGGCTGTAAAGCTCCAGTTCAATGTCTCTTGTCAGCACAGTACTGAACGGGAATTGACACAGACCGATATTCCGCAGCTTTATGTACTCAATCTCCTCCGGTACAAGCTCCGGAAGGGTAAGATAATGGCCGTAAGTGCTCAGCGATAAGGGTTTATTGTGGTAGGTAAATATCTCTTGGAATCCCAGACCGCTGCTGTTGTATGAGGGCAGGTCGTATTCCTTAACCGTTCCGTCAGTCAGCTGGACTATGATTTTTGAGCCGCTGAACAGAAAGCTGTATGTATCGCTCTTTATGTTGATGGTCCCGCTTATAACAACGGCTTTTTCTATTTCCTTGGAGGGCGTTACGGTCACGTTTGAGGCTGTCAAAACCGAGTCCGTCAGATTATACCCGCTCTCCTGCAGTGGCCTGGCGTGGGAGAAGTTCCTCCGCATTTCATCCGTCTCCGCCCGGGCCTTCTCCGCCTCCTGTGCTGCGGCATCCCTGCTGAGGAGCGCTCTATCCGCTGCCATTTTGTATTGCTCCACCCGATTATCTGCCTGCTTCCGCTCAATATTTACAAAGCCGAAAGCGCCGATTGCAGCCGCAATTATGACCGCAAGAAATGCAATAAGGCCTATTTTGATGTCCTTTTGCCTTTTCTTTTTATACTCAGCTTCCAGCGTCTTCTTCTCTTCGGTCAGCATTTCCAGATACTCCGGAAGCGTGAGGCTGCTATCGTCCATGGGTATTTGTGATTCCCTGACTTTGGAATACTGAAGCAGGGAGCTATACTGATTATCGAGCTGCTCCAGATCATATACTTCCGGCATGGAAGAAGCGACCGTATTGAACAACTGGCAAAGCTCTTCAAGGCGGCATATTGTCAGATTCTCCTGCCTGCCAGTTACACGGATAATCACCTCAGGGTGTGTAAACACCACAAAGGAGTGGATAGGTACGTCCTTTTTTATGAGAGCCCTGAGAGCCTCAATGTGTCCGTTATTCTGCATGACAGGGCTGTAAAACTTATTGTTCTTAACCGTCTTGAAAAACTGGGTCCAGTATCTGTCAGTTACCTTGCCGTATATGGTTCCCTTGTAGTGCTTGACCTCAAAGACGAATATGCCTTTGGGATGAAGGAACATAAGGTCGATTTCCGTCTTTTCGGTATGTAGTCCCGGTATCTCCACATTCATCAGAAACTTTCCCGGGCCGTCGATTCCCTCGAACAGGGTTTTGAATACCAGGAATTCTCCAAAGTACCCCTTTCCCCTCTCGTCCCATATCTGCTCCTGCTCTGTTATACTAACTCCGGTGAGGTTTTCGTACACCTGCTCCAAGTTCATAAAAACGCTCCCTGCCCTAATTTATAATAACTCGGCGTATTTACCCGTTCTGCCTTATATACTTGCATTTGGGATATCCGCTGCAGCCCAGAAAGGGGCCGGACTTGCCCCGCCTCTGCACCAGCTCCTTGCCGCAGAAGGGGCAGATATTGGAGGTCTGGCGCATGAGTATCTCGTCCACGTGGGCCTGCTTCTGCTCCTCGGTCACCTCGGTGAGCCCCTGCAGAATGGCCCCCAGCCGCTCTATCTCCTCCGGGGCATAGATGACCTGCCGCTCCTTCAGGTCCTTCCTCAGGTGCCCAAGCATTTTGGGCCGCCGGCAGATTATGACGGACGGGGTATCCTCCGGCACCTTCTTCAGTGTGCACCGCTCGGAGAACACGAT
>JAFPTE010000018.1 GCA_017400415.1 Oscillospiraceae bacterium | reverse complement strand
GTGCCTGCCCTGGTGGCAGATGGGGCGCACGGCGATGAAGGGCCCTCGCTCCAGCTCGAAGGCCACCTGGGTGTAGAGCGCCTCGCCCAGGGGCTTGCCGGTCAGGTCGATGCGGCCGCTGCCGGCGCTCATCCAGCCCAGGCCCGCGTCGAAGTTCTTGGCGTAGTCGCCGTATTCCCAGCTGCCGATCATCACCTCGCCCAGGTAGTCGATGCCCGCCCAGACGAAGTCGCCGATGAGCCGGGGATTGTCCTTCGCCAGTTCCCAGAATTTATACGCATCGAAGCAGAAGGTCTCCGAGCCCAGAATCAGGCGGTCGGGATAGTTTTTCAGGTCCTTCTTATAGCGCTTCTCGCCGTAGTTATAGCCGGCGATGTCCATGTTGGCAAAGGACTCCCGGGTGGTCACGTCGCTCATGTGGAGCGTCGCGCCCAGCTTCATGAAGTCCGCGCCCATGAGACCTGCCATGTCGTTGAAGAACTTGGAGCCGGTGGAACTCTCCTTGGCCTTCTTGCCGGCTGCCTTGGCCTTGGCTGCCTTCTCGGCCTCCTTGGCGGCCTTCTCGTCGGAGTACTGGCCGAATCCGATGTGGTTGAGGAAGTTGAAGAAAATGTTTATTCCGCAGGTCACAGGCCGGGTGGGGTCCTTCTCGTGGAGCAGGTCCGTCATCTCCCGGGCCAGCTTAATGCCTCTTGGCTGGGCGGTCTCCGCCACCTCGTTGCCGGTGGAGTAGAGCACCACGGAGGGGTGGTTGTAGTCCTTGTCCACCATGTCCTGCATATCCCTCCGCCACCACTCTTCAAAGGACTCCACATAGTCGTGGTGGGTCTTGTGGATGTACCAGTGGTCGATGTACTCGTCCATGACCATTAGGCCCAGACGGTCGCAGATGCCCAGGGCGGTCTTGGAGCAGGGGTTGTGGGCGGAGCGCAGGGCGTTATAGCCGTTTTCCCGCAGAAGCCGCAGGCGGCGCTCCAGAGCGTCCGGGTCGCAGGCGGCGCCGATAAGGCCGTTATCGTGGTGAATGCAGGCGCCCCGGAGTATGATGCGCTCCCCGTTCAGCTTGAAGCCGTCGGTGCCCCAGGAGATGGTGCGGACGCCGAAGGTCTCCTCTGCAGTATCGTCGGCGTAACGGACACGGCAGGTGTAGAGGTTGGGGCTGTCCGGGCTCCAGAGCTTTGCGTCCGGGATCTCCAGAACGAAGCTCCTGTCGCAGCCGGCGGCGGAGGCCAGGGTCCTGTCACCGTCCAGCACCTCCACGGAAACGCTGCCCTCCCCGCTGGTCCGGACCTTCACCTCGATTCTGGCCGGGTCCAGAGACAGGGTGCGGATTTTCACGCCGGAGTGCTCAATATGTCTTTTGCCGCTCTCCCAGAGCCACACTGGCCGGTAGATGCCGGCGCCGGAGTACCAGCGGGAGTTGGGCTGGTCGGCGTTCCTGGCGATGACCTCCAGGGTGTTCTCCCCGGGGACCTTGAAGCGGTCCAGGGGCGCGCAGAAGTTGATGTAGCCGTAGGGTCTGAACATAATGGGGTGGCCGTTGAGCCGCACCTCCGCCTTACGGTACACGCCCTCGAACTCCAGGACCTGGTGCTTTTCCATGTCCTCCGGGGTCAGGGTGAATTTTTTCGTGTAGAGGTAATCGGCCCCGTGGAACCAGCCCACGTTCAGGCCCCCTTCGCTCTCCCCGTCACGCCTTTCCCGGAGCATGGCGTCGTCCGGAACGTGGACGGGAATGCCAGGCCCCTCCTCGTCAAGATGTCTGCAGTACCAGCCGGCGTTGAATTCAGATGCCTTCATGCTTTACTCCTCCACAACCCGCAGATGGGAATTCTCTCTGGCGGACTGTGTGAAAACCTCCACTGCCACGTTCACATAGCCCTGCATATAGGTGCCGGCGTTCCGGGCCCCCCGGAGAATGACCGTGGTGGGCTCAAAAATATCCGTCAGGCAGTCGTGCAGGGCGTCCAGATTGCAGCCGTAATAGTCCGGGAAGCCCAGGGTCTCCCGGATGTTCTTGTGGAGCTCATACTTAAGTGCGGGCTTTGAAGGTCAATGATCACGGTTTTCATTCTTATGCCTCCCCATAAAGCAGTTCAAAGGTTTCGTAGTGGTCCTCGGTATAGTAGATAAGGCCGTCGTTGGAGTACACCAGGCGCTTGGTTCCCCGGGCCTTGGCGCCTAAGGTGTCGATATCACATTCGTAGTAGCTGCGGCCCTGCTTCTTGGGCAGCAGGCCCTCATAGTTGCCGAAGTAGCTGCCGCCGATGCACTTGCCCGGGGCATATTTCTCCAGGGAGCCTCCGGTCCAGCCCAGCTTCTCCGCCTCCGCCTTGGTGATGAAGTTGGAGGGCAGCTTGCCGTAGGTGTGCAGGTACAGGGCCACGTCCGCCTTGGTGGTGTAGGAGCCGTCCTCGGCGATGGCGGGGGTCTCATCCTTCTTCTCCGGCTCCTGGTCCGGCTGGCTGGCGGTGGGGGTCTTGTCATCGTCTCCGGTCACAAGGTGCAGGTCGCCCCCCGGGTTGGGCTTGGGCGTGTAGTCCGTGTTCTGGCCCAGGTCATAGACCATGCAGGAGCACAGGGACAGGGCCAGGGCTGCGGCCAGGATAAGGGCAAATAGTCTTTTCATCGTTTTCCTCCTCTTTTAACTGTTGTCCGGAGGCGCACAGCGGCCTCCTGCAGGGTTTTTGCGAAATACTCCGCCTCCCGGAGAGTATTGTATCCGGAGAAGCTCAGGCGGATGGCGCCGTCAATAACGTCGCTTCTGAGCCCCATGGCCTCCAGCACATGGCTCCGGGCTCCCCTCTTACAGGCGGAGGAACGGGAGACGCAGATTCCGGCCCCGTCCAGCCAGCTCATGAGCACCTCGCTGCGGTAGCCGGGCAGGCTCAGGCTAAGAATGTGGGGGGAGCCGCCCCCTATGAACACAGCCTCCGGAAGATACTCCGAAACCAGCTCCCGTACCCGGTCCCGGACGGCGGTGACCCGGGCCATATTCTCCTCCATGTTGGCCTTTCCCTCCCGGGCGGCGGCGGCAAAGCCCGCAATGGCAGGCATGGCCTCCGTGCCGGGTCTGAGAGAGCCCTCCTGTCCCCCGCCGGTGACCATGGCCGGCAGCCTCAGGCCCCGGCGTATGTACAAGGCGCCGGCGCCCTTGGGCCCGTGGATCTTATGGGAGCTGACCGTAACCAGGTCCGCCCCCAGCTTTTTCGGCGTGAAGGGGATTTTCAGGAAGGCCTGTACGGCGTCCACATGGAAGACGGCCGCGGGGCTTTTCTCCCGTATGAGCTCCGAGGCCCGGGCAATGGGGTTTACTGCCCCGGTCTCGTTATTGACAAGCATAAGGCTCACCAGCACCGTATCCTCCCGGAGGGCGGAAGCAAGAGCCTCCAGGGGCACTGCGCCGGTTTTGTCCGGGGCCAGGTATGTTACCTCCCACCCCTGGGTCCCCAGATAACGGGCCGTATCCAGAACGGCGGCGTGCTCGGTCCGTGCGGTTATGATGTGCCTTCCCCGGTGGCGCCCCAGGAAGGCGCCGCTCCGCAAGGCCCAGTTGTCCCCCTCCGTGCCGCCGGAGGTGAAGTAAATCTCACCGGGATCTGCGCCCAGGGCCTCCCCTACGGCCTCACGGCTCCGGGCAAGGAGCCCTGCGGCCTGCCTGCCGGGACCGTGGGCGGAGCTGGGATTTGCCCAGCTTTCGGCCATTGCAGCGGCCGCTGCGGCCCTGGCCTCGTCACTTGGCATAGTTGTGGAGGCATTATCGAAGTAAACATTCAACATTTATCACCTTGAAATGCGAAAAAGAATGAAGTATAATCATCTTGAATATATATCCATGACTATACTCAGCTCAGCCCTGACATTATACACCACTTTCCCAGTTTTAACAAGAGGAACCGTATGAAGATATTTATTCAAACCCTGGGCTGCAAGGTAAACCAGTACGAGTCCCAGGCTCTGGCCTCCATGCTGGAGCGTCTGGGCCACGAGATCTGTGACGAGCCCGACGGTGCGGACGCCGTGTGCATAAACACCTGCGCCGTAACCGCCAAGGCCGTCCAGAAATCCCGCCAGTGCGCCAGGCAGGCCCTCAGCAAGGCCGCCCCGGGCGCAAGGCTCATCCTCTGCGGCTGCTGGAGCCAGACGGAGCCGGAAAACGCCGCAAAGCTCTCCCCTGCCGTCCTCTTCGGCAGCGGCGACAGGGCGGCCCTGGCCCAGGCCATCCACGATATGGACCGGGGCGGCACCGTTCAGAACATTGACCAGCCCTTCCGCCGCAGGACCTTTGAGGCCCTTCCCGCCGGCAGCACTCAGCACCGGAGCCGGGCCCTTCTGAAAATCGAGGACGGCTGCGTAAACTTCTGCTCCTACTGCGTCATACCCTATGCCAGGGGGGCTGTGCTCTCCCTGCCTATGGAGGATGCGAAAAGAGCGGCGGCGGACCTGGAGGCACAGGGCTTCCGGGAGATAGTCATGACCGGAATCGAAATCGCCTCCTACGGAAGGGACCTGCCCGGTCACCCCACCCTTGAGGACGTGACATGCGCCGTCTGCGATGCTGCGCCCAGGTGCCGGATACATCTGGGTTCCCTGGAGCCCCGGTGCGTGACGGAGGAATTCTGCGAAAATCTGGCGAAAAAGCCAAACCTGCTGCCCCACTTCCATCTGTCCCTTCAGTCCGGCTGCGACGCAACCCTCTCCCGGATGAAGCGCAGGTACGATACCTCCCTCTTTTACTCCGCTGTTGAGAGGCTGCGGCGGCACTTCCCCAACTGCGGCATAACGGCGGACCTTATCACCGGCTTCCCCGGCGAGACCGAAGAGGAGTTTTCCCGGACCCTTGAGTTTATTGAAAAATGCGCCTTCTCCGCCATGCACGTTTTTCCCTATTCCGTCCGGAAGGGCACTCCCGCCGCCGGAATGGAGCAGCTTACCAGAAAGGTGAAGGAGGACCGGGCCCGGGTGGCCTCCGCCCTGGCCGCCGATATGAAGGCGGAATTCCTCTCCCGCCAGGTTGGCAGAACTCTCCACGTCCTCTTTGAGGAGCAGGAGGGCGGCCTCTGGCAGGGCCACAGCGAAAACTATCTTGTAGTTCAGTCAGAGGGAACGGACCTCCGGGGCCGCATTCTCCCTGTTCTCATAACCGAGGCCGGACCTGCTGCCCTCCGGGGCGTGGTGACGGAAACGAATTGAAAGGATGACCCCAATGAGCAGCGAAAGAGTTTACAATTTCTCCGCAGGCCCCTCCATGCTCCCCCTCTCCGTTCTGCGCCGTGCGGCGGCGGAGATGGAAAACTACGGCGGCTCCGGCATGTCCGTTATGGAGATGAGCCACCGCAGCAAGGTCTATATGGACCTTTTCCAGAGGGTGAAGAGCGACCTTCGTGAGGTCATGGGCATTCCCGAAAGCCATGAGATCCTCTTCATGCAGGGGGGCGCCACCCTGCAGTTTGCGGCCATCCCCATGAATCTTATGGGCCGCACCGGCTCCGCCGACTACGCCAAGACCGGCGTCTTCTCCAAGAAGGCCGCCGCGGAGGCCCAGAAGTACGGCGAAGTCCGCATAGCCGCCTCCGGTGAGGCAACGGGCTTCGACCGCATACCTGAAAAGAGCGAGATAACCCTTTCCGAGAACCCCGGCTACTTCTATTACTGCTCCAACAACACCATTTTCGGCACCGAGTGGAACTACGTGCCCGAGACCGGCTCCGTGCCCCTGGTGTGCGATATGTCCTCCGACATGCTCTCCTTCCCGGTTGATATCTCCCGCTACGGCATAGTCTACGGCGGCGTTCAGAAAAACATGGCCCCGGCGGGCATGGCGGTGGTCATCATCGACAGGAAGCTTCTGGGGGGCGAGGCGGCCTACACCCCCACCCTCATGAGCTATGAGGTCATGGCCAAGAACGACTCCATGCTGAACACCCCGCCCTGCTACACCATCTACATGCTGGGTCTGGTGCTGGACTGGGTCCGGGAGCACGGGGGCCTTTCCGGCATGAACGAGCTCCGTGAGGTCCGCTCCTCCATGCTCTACGACTTCCTGGACGGCAGCAGGCTCTTCAAGCCCTTCGCCAAAAAGGATTCCCGTTCCAAGATGAACGTGACCTTCCGCACCGGCAGCGAGGAGCTGGACGCTGAGTTTGTGAAAAGCGCCGCTGCCCAGGGCCTTGTGAACCTGAAGGGCCACCGGCTCACCGGCGGCATGCGGGCCTCCATCTACAACGCCATGCCTGTGGAGGGCGTGGAGAAATTAGTGGCGTTCATGGAAGAATTTGAACGCAGCCACAGATGATTCCCCATTAATTTACAGAATTTTCACCCTTGGAGTGATAGAATATGTATAAAATAAAGACACTGAACAACATCTCCCCTGCCTGCGTCGAAATGCTCCGCAAGGGCGGCTGCGAAATCGGCGACAATGTGGAAAACCCCGACGTGATTTTCGTCCGTGCCCTTAACATCCTGGACTATGACTTCGGCCCGGAGGTCCAGTGCATCGCCAGAGCCGGCATCGGCGTGAACACCATCCCCCTGGGCCGCTGCGCCGAGAGGGGCATCGTGGTCTTCAACACCCCCGGCGGCAACGCCAACGGCGTCAAGGAGCTTTTCCTCTTCGGCCTCAGCATGGCCTGCCGTGACATCAAGGGCGCCATGGACTGGGTGGACGGCTTCGACACCGCAAACGGCGACGTGGCCAAGACCATGGAGAAGATCAAGGCCCGCTTTGCCGGCCCGGAGTACATGGGCAAAAAGCTGGGCGTTGTGGGCATGGGCAACGTGGGCAGAATCGTTGCCAATATCGCCATTCACCTGGGCATGGACGTCTACGGCTATGACCCCTATCTTTCCGTGGACGCCGCCTGGCACATCTCCAACAGAGTTACCAGAGTTTCCAGCCTGACTGAGCTTTCCGACTGCGATTTCATCACCCTCCACGTGCCCCTCAACGACGAGACCCGGGATATGTTTGACGCCGAGCTCCTGTCCAGAATGAAGGACGGGGTACGCATCATCAACTACGCCCGGCAGGAGGTCGTCAACGAGCCCGCCATGCTGGCCGCCCTGGAAAGCGGAAAAGTGGCCAGATTCGTGACCGACTTCCCCACCAACAACCTTATCGGCCGGAAAAACGTGGTCATGACTCCCCACCTGGGCGGCACCACCTTTGAGAGCGAGGAGAACTGCGCCATGATGGCCGCCCGTCAGGCCCTGGACTATATGGAGAACGGCAACATCGTCAACTCCGTGAACTTCGGCGTGGCCAAGATGGCCCCCAGCGGCAACGCCCGCATCTGCGTGTTCCACAAGAACGTGCCCAATGTCATTGCCCAGCTCACCTCCGCCATCTCCTCCCGGGGCATCAACATCGAGAACATGGTGAACGCCTCCACCAAGGAATTCCCCATCGCCTACACCATGCTGGAGATCTCCTCCGAGCCGGACGCCTCCCTGGTGGACGCTCTGAACTCCCAGAACCACATTATCCGGGTCCGCATCATCCCCGCAAGGAAAAAATGAGCCGCCCTGGGCGGCAGAAGGGATAACTGTATGCCGCAAGGAACAATGCTCATCGTAAACCCGGTCTCCGGCCGGGGACTTATTAAAAACTATCTTCTGAACATCGTCTCCGCCCTGGGAAGGGGCGGCCGGTGCGTCAGCGTTTACGTCACGGAAAAGAGGGGCGACGCTGCGGACTTTGCCCGGCAGTACGGCGGCGATTATGACCGCCTTATATGCAACGGGGGCGACGGCACCCTCAGCGAGGTGGTCAACGGCATCATGGCCCTGCCGGAGGACAGGCGCCCCGCCGTGGGCTACATCCCCCTGGGCACCACAAACGACATGGCCTCCTCCTTTGAGCTGCCTCAAACCACCGAGGGCGTTATTGAGCACCTGGCCATGAACAACATCCGCCAGGTGGACGTGGGCCAGTTCGGCACCCGCTTTTTCGGCTACGTGGCGGCCTTCGGCGCCTTTACGGAGATAAGCTATGCCACGCCCCAGGAGTCCAAAAACAGCTGGGGCTACCTGGCCTATCTGGCCCAGGCCCTCTCCTCCCTGCCCAACATCCGGCCGGTGCGTGCTCAGGTCACCTATGACGGAAAGGTCATTGAGGATGAGTTCATCATCGGCGCCGTCATGAACTCCACCTCCGTGGCGGGCATAATAAAGCTCCCTTTGGAGGACGTGGCCCTGGACGACGGCATCTTTGAGGTGCTGCTGGTCCGGAACCCCCGGGACGCCGTGGAGCTCTCGGGCACCATCAACGACGTGCTGGCAAAGCGCTTCAACAGCGAAAACGTCATGCTGCTCCACGCCTCCGTCATCAGCTTCCGGTTTGACCGGCCTGTCTCCTGGACCGTGGACGGAGAGGACGGCGGCGCTTATGAGAACGTCACAGCCTCCAGCCACAGGCAGGCCATGCGCCTGCTGGTATAAAAGGATACAGCAAGGCCCTTCACGGTACCGTGAAGGGCCTGTTTTATTTTGTGGTGATGTCGAAGCCGTTGAAGTACTTCTTGCTGATCTCCGTGAGCTTGCCCTCGGCCCTCAGCTCCTCAATGGCCTTGGAGATGGCCTCGTTCAGTGCCTTGCACTCCTGGCCCTTACGGATGGGGATGGCCACATTGGTGGGCTCGGCGGTCTTGCAGACCACCTTCAGATTGGCGTCCGGATGCTCCCGCAGATAGTCGTTCAGGCTCACCTCGGCGTTCAGGGTGGCGTCCACACGGCCGGCCAGTACCATGTTCAGGGTCTCCTCCAGGCTCTCCACGCCGCTGACGGTGGCGCCGTACTCCTCGGCCAGGAGCATATAGGTGCTGTCGATACTGTTGGCGGTCTTCTTTCCCTTCAGGTCCTCAAAGCTCCTGATGCTGTCATTGTCCCCACGGACTATGAGCACGGTGTAGCTGTAGGCATAGGGGGTGGTGAAGTCATATTTGGCGCTGCGCTCCTCGGTAATATCCACTCCGTTGGCGATGATATCGTAGCGGCCGGTCTCAAAGCCGGTGAAAAGGCCGGACCAGGCGCCCTCAACAAACTCCGCCTCCACGCCCAGCTTCCCGGCGATGGCCCGGGCCACCTCCACGTCGAAGCCCACCAGCTTGTCATTTTCATCGTGGTAGGTCCAGGGTGCCCAGGTGCCCTCCATGGCCACCACAAGCTTGCCGCTCTTCTTCACCTGCTCCAGAACGTCGCCGCCCTTATCGGGCTGACTGCAGGCGGCCAGCAGCGCCAGAAGCATTACTGCCGCCAGGACAATTGCGATTACCTTTTTCATCTTTCATCTCTCCTCATTTTTGTGAAATATGGCTCAGAAAATCCCGAATCCGGTCATTTTCCGGGTCCTC
>JAFPTE010000017.1 GCA_017400415.1 Oscillospiraceae bacterium | reverse complement strand
TCGAACTCCATGCCGCAGACGTTTACGGTGTCGCCCTCGCTGACGCCCAGCTCCTCCAGCTTATCGAAGAGGCCCCGGGAGCGCATGACGCGGTCAAAGTGCATGCGGGACTCATAGTCGGAGAAGTTGGTGCTGCGGACCAGCCGGTCCACCCAGCCTCCGTCCACGTACCAGACCCCGTCCTCGCGGGAAATATCAGGCTCCCCGTCCCCCAGGTCCGCCTCCGGCTCCACAAAATCGGGCTCGAAGACCTTGATGGGGGGCAGCTGGGTAAGGCGGCGGCTTATCTCGTCCGTCAGGAGCCCCACTCCCTCATGGGCGGCAGCGGAGATGGGGAAGAAGGCGCAGCCCCGGTCCTCTACGTGTTTCCGCAGGGCCTCCACCTGCTCCGGCAAGGCGATGTCGCACTTGTTGCCGGCCACTATCATGGGCCGGGAGGCCAGAGCCTGGGAGTAAACCGCCAGCTCGGCGTTTATCTTCTCAAAGTCGTCGATGGGGTCCCGGCCCTCGCAGCCGGAGACATCCACCACGTGGACCAGCAGGCGGCAGCGGTCAATGTGCCGCAGGAAATCGTGGCCCAGGCCGGCGCCCTGGCCGGCGCCCTCGATTATGCCGGGAATATCCGCCATGACGAAGGAGCGGCCCTCCCCGGCGTACACAACGCCCAGGTTGGGGAAGAGAGTGGTGAAGTGGTAATTTGCAATCTTGGGCCGGGCCTTGCTCACAACGGAGAGCAGGGTGGATTTGCCCACGTTGGGGAAGCCCACCAGGCCCACGTCCGCCAGGAGCTTCAGCTCCAGGGTGATGCGGCGGGAGACCCCGTTAAGGCCGGGCTTTGCAAACCGGGGCACCTGCCTTGTGGGGGTGGCGAAATGGCTGTTGCCCCAGCCCCCCAGGCCCCCTTTGGCGGCTATGAAGGTGCTGCCGGCGGTCATATCCGCCATGACTGCGCCGGAGTCGGCGTCCCGGACCAGGGTGCCCACGGGAACTTTTATGATAAGGTCCGCCCCGTCCTTACCGGAGCAGCGCTTGCCGGAGCCGTCGGCCCCGTTTTCCGCTGTATACTTGCGCTTGTAGCGGAAGTCCATGAGGGTGGACATGTTGTCGTCCGCCGCCAGGACCACGTTTCCGCCCCGGCCTCCGTCGCCGCCGTCGGGTCCCCCGGCGGCCACGTATTTTTCCCGGTGGAAGGCCACGGCGCCGTCGCCGCCCTTGCCGGCCTTTATCTCGATTGTGGCTTTGTCAACAAACATTTTCTGTTCCTTTCCGGCTGGTTTTTGCCCATTGTAGCAGATAAAGCGGAGTTTTGCAACCTGTTCCGCTCACTTAAGCAGGGACCGCAGGGCCTCCGACAGGAGGGAGGTGTACTCGCTGGCGCCCACGCTGGAGAGGTGGTAGGGCGTATCGTAGAAGAAGTAGTCCTCCATGGTGGCCTGGGGCACCGTCATAACGACCCGGACCGGCGCATCCGTTGTGCGGATTATCTCGCCCAGGGACTCCTGAAGCTGGGCTGCAGCCTGCCCGTCCGCCCGGCCCCTGGCAATGGGACCGCTGGCCCAGAAGACCCGGACGCCCTTATCCGCAATGGCCTTGTAGTAATTGGGTATATTTTCCTTTGCCCTGGAGTGATTCATCAGCTCGTCGCTCTCCACCAGGGGCAGGTTGTCCAGCTCCTCCGGATTGCCCGGATGACGGTACCGGGTCAGGTCGCCGTGGTCTGAGCAGTCTGTCATACGGAGGAAGTAGCCTTCATTCACTGCGCCGGAGGCTATCAGTCTGGTCTTGGTGGCGAAAAACTCCCCCAGGGAGGGGAAGACGCTCCTGAGACGGGTCAGATCCACCTGGGCGATGAGGTCATAGTTCTGCTCCAGCGAGAAGAAGAAGCGGTAATCCACGGAATCGTTGCCCAGAAGCTGATAGATGGAGGTCGGGTCCGGCACGTGGACCAGCACGTCCCCCTCGTTCAGGTAGGGCATTATAAGATCCAGCTGGAAGGTGGCGCAGAGGCCACCCAGAACGCCCATGTTGTAAACCTCATAGCGGCTGTGAAGGGCGCTCTGCAGGTCTGCGGCGTTCACGCCGTACCAGAGGCTGCAGCCCCCGAACAGCACCAGCTTGGGCTTGCTGCTCTGCCGGTTGATGAGCATTTCCAGCTTGTTGGCCACCTGGCCGTTCTCCTCCTGGCCGTACAGGGCGGGCGTCAGGGCGTTCATGTGCAGGGTCTTCACCGGGGAGCCGTCAAAGGCCGTGGCGCTCATGCGCTCTATGCCGTCAAAAAGCCGGAGGGAGGCGAGGCCTTTGCAGTCGGCGAAGGCCTTTTCGCCTATCCAGACTATGGAATCCGGCAGGGTGACCTCCGTCATCTCCGCCCCCCGGAAGGCGTTCTCCGCAATGCCCTTCACCGGAAAGCCCCCCAGCTCCCCGGGGATTATAAGGCTTCCCGCCGTGCCGGTATAGCCGGTGATGACGGCGGCCTTTTTGTCCGATTCGTTTTTGAGGCCCTCGGGCAGGGTGAAGTCCTCGCACAGGCGGGCAGTCTCGCTCTCGTCAATGAGGATATAGGCAAAGCTCTCCGCCTTTTCCCAGGCTGCCCAGACGGGCCAAAGGTCCGTTCTCTCATTTTCCGCAACGGTTATGCGGCTGCCCAGACCTATGATGTCCCCGCCCTCCGGGCTCATACTCCAGCCCAGAAGGGTGAAGCCCTTCTGCCGATACTCCACCTGGGCCGCCGTCCGGGTGTTCACCCGGGGATAGATTTCGGTGGATACGGCGTCCGTCTCCACGCTCTCCAGGTGGTAGGCCACCGTGGTGCCCTCCGGCTGGAGCGGCGGGTCCGGCGTCACGGGCTCCGGCGGCGTTACGGGGTCAGGGGCCTGGGGCTCCTGGCCGTAGGGGAAGATGCGGGCGGCGTACCGGGACCAGAAGTAGTCAAAGATATAGTCGTTCAGGCGGCTGCGCTCCACGTAGATTTTCGCCTTGTCGGCCCCGTCCAGAAGGCCGCCGCCGGGGTTCACCTGGCACCGGGAGGGCTCCTGGCCGGGAGCCATGTAAATCTCCTCCAGGCTTACGCAGTCCCGGAAGATGCCGTTTTCCAGGGAGCGGATGTTGGGGCCCAGGCGGAGAATCCGGAGCCTGTCCGCCCCATCCAGGGCGTGGGCGGTTATGCCGACGATGGCCTGGTCCCCCCGGGCCTGGGGCAGGGTCAGCTCCGTCTGCCGGAGGCCCTCCGCCGTAAGGCCGGAGATAAGAAGGCCGTTTTCCCCGTCCGTGAAGGTGAACAGACCTGTGTCCTCCTGGGGCGCAGTCTGCTCCTGGCCGGGCAGGGCGGGCTTTTCGGGGATTTCGATGGTGACGGGGCTCCGGTCCCCCAGGTAGGCCTTTATATCCCGGGCAAGCAGGGAGGTATAGAGGACGGAGCCGGGGGTGTTCAAGTGGACGTTGGAGTCGTAAAACCACTCCTTGTCAAGAATATAGGTCTCCGGTGTGCCTATAATCGGGCAGGAAAGGCCCGCTTCCAGGTGTTCCCGGAACTTTTCCGGGGTGTTTACCTCAAAATCCGCCGCCAGGCCCCCGCCGTTCACCGGGGCAAAGCCCAGGACCAGCCGGGCCCCCCGGCTTCTTACAAAGCGGTCATATTCGTTTACGTACTGCAGAAAATCATCGGCCACAATGGCCGGATCGAAGGACACCAGGTCCGTGGGGGCATAGCCCCCCTGCATGATGTTGCAGGGCCGGGGGTAGATCATATTGCAGTTTTCGTCGAAGGAGGAAAGGGCGTACACTCCGGAGGGGTCCGGCTTTTCGCCGGACCTGTATATTTCGTACTTCTGGCTCAGGTATCCGGGCAGGGCCTCCATAAGGCTGCCGAAATCGTGCACGTCCGCCCAGCGGAGCATATCGGGCCGGTTGTCCGTGGCCATAAAGAGACTCTCGCCGTTAAAGTACAGGGAAAGGGTCTGGGGCCCGGTCTCCGGCAGCAGCACCACCAGGTCCCCTTCGGCGATGTTCACCCGGCTCAGGTCCATCATGGCCTTGGTGCCGATGGAGCCGTAGAGCCCGAAGGGGCAGACCGTGTACTGGGGCAGCTCCTGCTGCAGAAGCTCGGTATTCACGCCGAAGGCTATGCCGCTGGAGCCCACCAGAATGAGCTTGGGCCCCCGGGCGTCCCGGAGCCTGTCGAACATCCGGGGCAGCTGGCCGTAATAGGTCAGGTCAAACTGGGCCGGAATGAGGAACGCCGAAAGGACGGTACCCAGAGGCACCGCCAGCACCAGCAGCAGAAGTATTGCGGTTTTCCAAAGGAGCTTGCCCATTTCTTACCTCAGAACTGGAAGTAGATGAACTGACTTTGCATATTGCCGGAGGCGGCCAGAATCCAGAGGGCGGCCACCGCCGTCAGGCCGAAAACGTAGATGCCCAGCCGCAGGGCCTGGTCCGTGGCGCTGTCCCGGCCCCGGGCGAAGAGGCCGGTTTTTCCCGGCCGGCAGATGTAATAGCCCCTGTCCAGGATGAAGAGGGACAGGATAAGCTGCAGAAGCTTCATGCTGTCCATGCCCATGAGCCGGAAGGCGGAGGAGAAGCCCGACGGGGAGAACAGGGACAGGGAGAACATGCGGGAGAGGATGAGTCCCACGTCGCCGATGGACCGGGAGCGGAAGAAGATGCTGGTTATGGCCACTATGCCCAGCACCACGCACCGCCGCAGAAGCAGCACGAAGCGGTTGGAGTTATCAATGCCCAGCCGGGCGGAGAGCCTCCGGTAGCCGGGCCGGATAATATCCTCCAGGCAGGTCACGAGGCCGATGAAGAGGCCCCAGAAGATGAAGGTCCAGTTGGCCCCGTGCCAGAAGCCGGAGAGGGTGAAGACCACAAGGGTGTTCAGATACTTGCGTATCTTGCCCTTGCGGCTGCCCCCCAGGGGGAAATAGACGTACTCCATGAACCAGGAGCTCAGGGAGATGTGCCACCGGCGGCCGTAATCCCGGAAGGAGGCGGCAGTCAGGGGCCGGTTGAAGTTTTCCATGAGCCGTATGCCCATCATCCGGGCGCAGCCCATGGCGATGTCCGAGTAGCCGGAAAAGTCGCAGTAAATCTGCACCGTGAAGAGCATGCCAGCCATCCAGAAGGCGGCGCCGGAGGCCTCGGCCAGAGATGAGAAAACCGTGTTCACGTAGCTTCCCGCCAGGTCCGCCACGCAGATTTTCTTGAAAAAGCCGAAGAGCATGAACCGGAAGCCGGCGATAAAATCCTCCCGGGTGGGCTTTTTCTCCTCCCGGAACTGGTGCAGCAGGTTGTCCGCCCGCTCGATGGGACCGGCCACCAGCTGGGGGAAGAAGGAGACGTAGAGGGCGTAGGAGAGGAAGTTTTTCTCCGCATTGAACTTGCCCCGGTATACGTCGATGGTGTAGCTCATGGTCTGGAAGGTGTAGAAGGAGATACCGATGGGCAGAGGCAGGTGCAGGAAGGGAATTGCGGTGCCGAAGGCGCCGTTTATGACGGAGATGAAGAAGTCCGTGTACTTGAAAAGGCTCAGAAGCCCCAGGTTTACGAGAATTGAGGCCAGCAGGGCCGCCTTTGCCGGGGCCCTGCCCCGGTGCTTTGTGATGATAAGGCCGCAGGTGTAGTCCAGAACGGCGGAGAAGAGCATGATGAAGACGAACATGGGCCCGCCCCAGCCGTAGAAAAACCAGCTGGCCACCAGGAGCCAGTACCGCCGCCATTTAAAGGGAAGAAGCCAGTAGAGCAGCAGGGTCACCGGCAGGAAGAGGAGGAACACAGGATCCGCAAAGCTCACTTGTCCTCCCTCCTCTCATAGAGAAAGGCAGCCAGAAAGAGGAGCACCAGAACGATGACCTCATACCAGCTGCCGCCGTTTAAAAATGTAAGGAATACGGTCAGAAGGCAAAGGAGTACCGAGACCAGGGGCAGAACAAAGCCCGTGGCCCGGGTGCGCTTTTCAAAAATCACCAGCCCCAGGCCCAGCAGGACAATAATCAGCAGGGCCGGGGAGGAGAGAATAACGCTGGACTCCAATTTGGTGCCTCCGTTTGTCAGTTTTCGGAAAGAATTCGCTTTGCCGCCCTTTTGTCCGGCTTTCCGGCGGCGTTCTGGGGGATTGCGTCACAGATGAGGATTCTGACCGGCCGCTGGCACCGCATGAGCTTATCCTCCAGCAGGCGGCTCAGCTCTTCGGGGGTGTACCGGTCCGTCACCACCAGGGCGGCAGGCACCTCGCCGTATTTTTTGTCCTCCAGGCCCACCACGCAGGCGTCCCGGACCCCGGGCAGGGAGGTGATGACGGAGGCGATGGTGGCCGGGGAGAGGTTTTCCCCGCCCCGTATGATAATGTCCTTGCAGCGGCCCGTTATGTGCAGGTCCCCGTCCTCGTCGTAATAGCCCAGGTCCCCGGTGTGGAAGAGGCCGCCCCTGTCCACGGGCAGGTCCAGCTGCCCATCCTCCGTCAGGTAGCCCAGCATAAGGCCCACTCCCCGGCAGCAAATCTCCCCCTCCTTATAGGCGGAGGCGATGACGCTGCCCTCCGGGGTCTCCAGCACGCCCTCCACTCCCGGGGCAAACTTTCCCACAGAGGCGGAGCGCTTCCGGCGGCTGTCCGTAATCTGAGGGGTGGCGATGGTGGTGGTCATCTCCGTCATGCCGTAGGAGGGGCACAGGCGGATACCCAGCCTGTCCTCAATGGCGGCAAACTGCTCCGGAGAGTAGGAGGAGCCGGCGATAAGGCCGCCCGTAAGGCAGCTCAGGTCCGCCCCCAGCCTTTCCGCCGCCTCAATGGCCATCATGTAGAAGGTGGGCACACCGTCCATGCGGGTGCAGCGGTGCTTTTCGCAGGAGCGGACCACATAGTCCGGCCGGCGGGTGGCGGCGAAGAATATGGAGGAGGAGAGGGTAAGGCCTGAGGCGATGACGATGATGCCGAAGACGTGGTGCATGGGCAGCACGCACATCATCCGGTCGTCCTCCGTGATGCCGGCGGCCAGGCCCTGGCTTGCGGCCTGGTTAATAAGGGCGTACTCCGTCAGAACGGCGCCCTTCTCCGTGCCGGTGGAGCCGGAGGTGAAGATGAGGAAGGAGGGGTCCCGGGGGTCCGCCTCGGTTCTGAGAGGCAGGCTCAGCCTTCCTGCGGGGACAAGGGGCGCAGTGCAGCCCTTATGGCGGCAGTGCCAGGTCCCCTCATGGCTGCGGAAGATATGGTACGCCCCGGAGAAAAAGCGGTCCTGAAGGGCCACGTCCGCCGGGGAGTCGGCATCGGAGGGCAGAAGGACCACAGGGGCGCCCAGGGCCCGCACCGCCGTCAGCATGGCGGGGGCGTCCGGCGTTCTGGGGAAGAAAAGCACCGTGGGCGTCCCGGAGCGAAAGCCTCGGGCATAGAGGGAGGAGGCAAAGCTCTCCGTCAGAGCAAGAGCCTGGCTCCAGGTGAAGGTGACGCTGTCAGAGATGTAGGCCGCCTTATCGGGGTATAGGGCGGCGTTTCTGACCATTAGGCCGTACATGGAATCGGTTATGGGTGTCAAGGCAAGCTCTCCTTTTTGTATATTGCGAGCGGGAGAGCCTGATTGGGTAATTTGACCATAAAATTATATCATATATAGGTACAAATTACAACGGTTTTTTAAAAGCGGCCCTTTTATTGCCGCTTGACACCATAATGCAGTCCGGATATAATGTATCTGTTCGGGCCGGAGAGCAAAATCGTGGCCATCCCCCTGGACGGCTCCCCTGTCAGGACTCTGTGGGAGAAGGGAAGCTGAAAAAGCCTCCGCAAAATGAGAAAAAGCCGAAAAAGACTAAATTTCTACTTTACAAATGAGGGAAAGCGTGATAAACTAGCCCAGTGTGCCCCAATACCCGGCTCCGGGAGAAGTCCTTTCCGCCCGCCGCTTAGTTTTGTGGGTCTTATTAACCGAGAAAGGAGCAAAAAAGCCATGATCACCAAGGAACAGAAGACCGCCGTTATCGATGCCAACAAGCTCTCCGAGAACGATACCGGTTCCCCCGAGGTCCAGATCGCCATCCTGACTGAGCGCATCAACCAGCTCACCGCCC
>JAFPTE010000016.1 GCA_017400415.1 Oscillospiraceae bacterium | reverse complement strand
ACCAACCTGATGAGCTTCTATAACGGCAAGATGAACGATACCGACGGCTCCGTCGAGGGCCAGGGCATTCTGACTCTTACCGGCCAGAGCTCCAACGGTGCGGAGGACGACGGAACCGGTGCTTCCACAGGCGCTGACGCCAGCTTCTCCAACTATGCGGGCTCTGTGCTTACCATCGCCGCTGACGCCTCCTTCACAAACTACGGCTCCTTCAACCAGGACGGCACCGTGAACGTGGAGGGTGTGTTCACCGAGAATGATTCCTTCGGCAATAACGGCACCGTTAACGTGGGCGAGACCGGCACCATGAATCTTGAGTACAGCATGAATAACGGCTACAATGAGACGACCTCTGCGGTGCTCAATAACCACGGCACGGTCACCTTCCATGCGGATGACAGGGCGGCACTGTTTAATTACGGTACAGTGGATAACTACCGCACCATGAACTTCGGCTTGGTTGGCACCATCACCAACCAGGGGCAGGGAGTGTTCAATAATCACACCGGCGGCACCGTCACCGGCGATGTTGACAATTCCGCCTCCATTACCAATGTGGAAGACTGACGCCCATGAAAAAAACACTATTCATAATCCTTGCAGCCCTTTTGGCGGCCGCCGCATTTACAGTGCTGGCGGCCCTGGGGGTGCTGTACGTGCCTGACAGCACGGTTTCCGACTGGCTGTATCAGTGGCCCACGGATACGGACGGCCAGATAATGGTGGTGGGCATAGACCAGCGGTCCATCGAAGCCCTGGGGCCCTTTCCCTGGGGCAGGGACGTTATAGCCAAGGCCATTGACTATCTGAACTCCGACCCGGAAAACGCCCCTGCCGTTATCGGCATCGACGTGCTGTTCGTAGGGGAGGGGTCCAGCCCGGAGGCTGACGCCTACCTTGCACAGGTCTGCGAAAAGGGCAAAAATGTGGTTGTGGCCTCCTCCGCCACCTTCGGTTCGGCTCTGGTCCATGAGGGGGAGAACTTCTACATGGACGAGCAGGCGGTGCTGGCCTGGGACGCTCCCTTTGACGAGCTTGCCAGGGCCGCAGATACGGGCCACATCAACGCCATGAGCGACAATGACGGCTTTATCCGCTACGGGCTTCTGTTTATCGACCACGGGGAGGAGAGGACCTATTCCCTCAGCCGGGTAATCTACGAGAAGTACTGCCGTTACAAGGGCGTGGAGCCCAATCCGCTGCCCCAGGACACAGACGGCTTCTTCTACATTGATTACACCACCCGGGGCGGCGCCTATTATGAGGATATCTCCGTCATAGACCTGGTGGAGGGCACAGTCCCCAGAGACGCCTTCGCCGGCAAAATCGTGCTTATTGCACCCTATGCCGCCGGACTGCAGGATGAATACCGCACAAGCGTGGACCATGCGGCCCCCATGTACGGCATTGAGATTCAGGCAAACCTTATCGACTTCTACCGGAAGGGCTTTTATCCCCAGGCGGCGGGCAATCTCATTCAGCTGATCGTGCTCTTCCTCATAACCGCCGGGGCTCTCGTGTTCTTCTATGACCGGAAGATATTGCCCTCCGTCATTGCCTGGCTGGCGGTGAGCCTGGGCTGGATCGCGCTGTGCAAGGTCCTTTATGAGGGCCTCGGGGTGGTGCTCCACGTGCTGTGGGTGCCGCTGGCGGTGACGGTCCTGTTCGTGGTGACCGTGGCGGCAAACTACGTGAAGGCTGCCCGGGAGAAGCGCAAGGTGACGGGTACCTTCGGCAGGTACGTGGACCCGGCCATTATGAAGGAGCTTCTTGAAAAGGGCAGCTCCGCCATGGAGCTGGGCGGAAAGATGTACGACATTGCCGTGCTTTTCGTGGATATCCGGGGTTTCACCACCATGTCCGAGGCTCTGGACCCGCCCACGGTGGTTGAGATCATAAACATGTATCTGACCCTGACCACGGAGTGCATCATGCGCTACCACGGCACTCTGGACAAGTTCGTTGGCGACTGCACCATGGCCTTCTGGAATGCTCCGCTGCCACAGGAGGACCCGGTTTACCTGGCCTGCAAGGCCGCCATGGATATGGTTGAGGGGTCCAAGGCCCTGGGCGAGAAGCTAATGGAGCGGTTCGGCAGAACGGTGAGCTTCGGCATCGGCGTCAACTTCGGACCGGCCGTTGTCGGCAACATCGGCGCTCCCCAGCGTATGGACTATACGGCCATCGGCGATACGGTCAACACCTCCGCCCGTCTGGAGGCCAACGCCCCCGGCGGCAAGATTCTCATTTCCCGTGCAGTGGCCGATGCCCTGGGCGACAGGGCAAAGGTTACCAGCCTCGGCAGTACGATAAAGCTCAAGGGCAAAGCCGAGGGCTTTGAAATACTTACTCTTGACAGCCTAAGCTGAGAAAGGAAGAGCTGAGATGAAAAAGAAAATCATAGCCCTGCTTCTGGTGCTCTCTCTTATTCCCGGGGTCTTTGCCCTGGCTGCAGAGGCGCCGGCCATCCGGAGCCTGAACGACGTTCTTGTTCTTGAGGACGGCACAATCCTGGCCAGCGACGGCTACAACAAGGTCATTCTGGCGTTCCGTGAGGGAGAAGTTTCCGTCTATGCAGGCGCCATGGGCTTTGTGGGAGTTGATGGGCTGCCGGAGGGCTATTATTATGACGCCGACTATGCCCACGCCCATTTCGCCTCGCCCTGCGGCATGGCCGTTATGAACGGCGGCATTGCCGTGGCGGATACGGACGCCAATGTTATACGTTACCTGAAGGACGGCCTGGTCCGCACCCTCTGCGGAAACGGCGAGGCGGGCTCTGCTGACGGCACTGCTGCGGCAGCCTCCTTCAATATGCCTACGGGCCTCTGCCAGGATGGGAATGGGGGTCTTTACATCGCCGATACGGGCAATGACCTTGTGCGCCATATAAACAGCAACGGAATTGTTTCTACCGTTCCCGCTGTCTTTGACGCTCCCAAGGGCCTGGCCTTCAGGGACGGAGTCCTCTACATAGTTGAGTCCGGCAAGAACCGTGTGGTGACCTGGAGCGATGATAAGATCACCGTTCTGTCCGGTGCAGAGCTCTTCGATGAGGACGGAGTCCGGGTAGGCGGCTACAGAAACGGCAAGGCAGAAACTGCCCTTTACGATGCGCCCATGGGTATAGCCGTAGGGGAGAACGGCGTGGTTTACGTCTCTGACCCTCTGAATCACGCTGTGAGGGCAATTAAAAACGGCCGGGTAAACACCCTGGCCGAGTCTAAAGATCTGATTACTGGCACTGCAGAGCCGAATCTGCTTAAGTATTATAACGGGTCACTGCTGGCAGCCGACGGAATCACCGGCGAGGTGACCGTCATCGGCACCGGTGTGAAGCCCTTCCGTGACGTAAATAATGACCCGTATGTGTCCGAGGCTCGTGAACGGGGCCTTATCTACGGCATCACCGATGAGATCTTTGCCCCCGACGGAACGACCACCAGGGCCCAGTTCGTGACCATGCTGAGCCGAATCGAGCGTTACATAAACGGCGCCGCCGTTATTGACGGCGAAAAAGCCCTGGAGGATGTGAAGGACGGCGCCTGGTTTGCGGAGACCGCACGCTGGTCCGTGGACGCAGGCATTGTGGTGGGCATCGGCAAAAACTTCGAGCCCGGCCGCAAAATCAATCACGAGCAGGCTGTGACCATGCTTTACCGCTTTGCACAGGCCCTCGGCGTGGACGTGAGCGAAGGGGAGAACACCAATATTCTCTCCTATGACGACGCCTTTGAGCTTCACACCTGGGCCGCTTCGGCCTATCAGTGGGCGGTTTCCGCAGGGCTCATCCCTGACGATGCGACCCGCCTTGGCTTTGCCGAGCCTCTGACCCGTGCTCAGGCCGCAAAGCTCCTGGTGACCTTCATGGATAAATGCGGAATCTGAAATGTATATAGAGACGCCCCGGACGAAAGTCCGGGGCGTTTTTGTATTCAGTGCCTGCCCAACTGCCAGAAGGCCACGGCGGAGGCCGCAGCCACGTTGAGGGAGTCCACACCGTGGGACATGGGGATTTTTACGGTGTAATCGCAGGAGGCTATGGTCTGCGCCTTCAGTCCGTCGCCCTCTGTTCCGAGAATGACAGCCAGCTTTTCGCAGGCGCCCAGCGCCGGGTCGCTGATTGAAACCGAATCGTCCCGCAGGGCCATAGCCACGGTCTTGAAGCCGTGCTTTCTGAGAAGCTCCATGCCGTATCCTGGCCAGTCCTCCTGGGTTTTGCCGATGTGTGCCCAGGGGGCCTGGAAAACGGTGCCCATGCTCACACGGACACAGCGGCGGTACAGGGGGTCCGCGCAGTCCGGCGTCATAAAAACGGCGTCCATTCCCAGGGCGGCGGCGGAGCGGAAGATGGCGCCCAGGTTTGTGGGATTCACAACGTTTTCAAGGACGGTT
>JAFPTE010000268.1 GCA_017400415.1 Oscillospiraceae bacterium | reverse complement strand
GCCCAGGGGCACAATCGAATAAAATAAGGGTGCGTTCCAAATGCGGAACGCACCCTTGTGGTTTAGTTTTCTTATTTCCCGAAGTATCTCTTGAACAGGCCCTCGAAGGCTCTGCCGTGGCGGGCTTCGTCACGTCCGATCTCATGGACCACGTCATGGATGGCGTCCAGGTTGTGCTTCTTGGCGCAGGCGGCCAGGTCCTGACGGCCCTGAGTGGCGCCGAACTCGGCGTCTGCACGCCAGGCAAGATTCTTCTTGGTGGAGTCGGTCATGTTGGGCTCCAGCTCCTCGCCCAGAAGCTCGGCGAAGATGGCGGCATGCTCCGCCTCCTCCCAGGCGGCCTTCTCCCAATAGGCGCCGATTTCGTGATAACCCTCACGGATGGCGATGCGGGCCATGCACAGATACATGCCAACCTCGCTGCACTCGCCGTTGAACATTCCCTTCAGCTGGGAGAGAATGTAATCCTTCACATCCTGGGGGATGTCGGGATTGTTCTTCACGGTCTTGCCGTACACGCCGTAAGCGTGCTCGCAGGCGTACTTCTTCTCATCGGACTGCAGAACAAAGCGGGAACCGGGGACCTTGCAGATGGGGCAGAACTCGGGGGGAGTGTCGCCCTCATGTACGTAACCGCAGACTGAGCAAACCCATTTTTTCATATGTATTACCTCCATAAATTGATATGGGACCTTCCGGGCCTAATTATACCAAATTTTCCGCTTTTGTAAAGGGGGATTTCACTGGAGAACCCGGTAATAGAGCCCGCCGGTCCTGGGTCCCTTTGCGGCCTCGTCAGAGAGGATTTCGCCGTAGATCCTCCGGCACTCCTCCGGCGCTTCCACGGTGAAGCTGAGCAGGCGGAAGTCGCTTTTTGCCTGGCTTTTTCCGCCCAGGTGGAGGGGAACGGAGTTTAAAACCGTCTGAAAACGGCGCTTGTGGCACAAAATAGTGAAATTCGCCCCGGTTTTGTCCGTAAGGTGGGGGCGGCCGTAACAGCCCCGGCAGCCGCCGGAGGGGAAGGCCGGGCAGTTTCTGACCCGCATGGCAGGCAGATAGCCGTAAACGGCGTAGCCGAAGGGGATGGGGCTCCGGAAGGAGCGCAGGGCGGCCATGGAGCACTCGAAGGAGCAGCATACGGCCACCAGGCCCTGCCGGGCGTACTCCGCCGCTGCCTGGCTGCCCAGAACGTTCAGCCCGGCGCCTCCGTAAACCTCAAAGCCCAGGCGGCGGCCCAGACTCAGGCCGTATGCGTTCTCCGCCCAGACGGATCTTACCCCCAGCTCCCTGAGCTTTTCCAGATCCCGGGGGGCCTCCGCCTCGTTCTCCGGGAAGAGGACCGGCGGAAGCTCCGCCGTGAGGGCCTTGCCGAGCTTTTCAATAAGCTCCGGCCGGGAGAGTATCTCGGACACCGGCAGGATGATGCGCTCCGGCCCCGGGAAAACCTGCTCCGCCTTCTCAAACCGGCACCAAAGGGCCCCCAGGCCCTCCGGCTGCCGGAAAGCATAATCGGGGAAGGCGAAGGGCTCCGGCACATGGGGCGCCGGGTCTCCCAGGGCTGCGGCCAGCTTCTCCATGGCCTCCCGGCGCAGGGAGTTCATGGCAGAGGGGGGCAGCATAAGGCCCTCCGGGTTTTCCACCGTCAGGCTGTTCAGGTAAAACTGGGTGCCTCCCAGCTTCCCCAGGCTCCGGCGGGCCAGCTCCTCATCCGTAGGCCGGGACTGGGGCACGATGCCCCCGTCACCGGTGCTGCCGGCCCTATGGCCCAGGGCGGAGACGGTGAGAGCGGACTTGTCACTTCCCACGGTAAGGCCCATATCCGCCGGCACCGTGGGCTTTTCCCTGTCGTAAAGCCGCTCCAGGTCACGGAGGACAGAGGCGGCGGCCTGTACGTCCTCCTTCTCCCGCCTGCCGAACATGGCGGGGCCACGCTTTCCCGTGGCGTAGCCGTCCGTAAAGCCGGAACGGGAGAAAACGGCCCGGAGGGCCTCCTCATCGTAAGGCTTTCCGTCGGCGGCCAGCCGGGCGGCGGTGACTGCGGCGGCCACGTACTCCGGCCGCTTCATGCGCCCTTCGATTTTGAAGGAGCAGACCCCGGCCTTCGTCAGCTCCGGCAGGTGCCGCAGGTGGGACATATCCTTCAGGGAGAGGCCGTAGTGCCGGCCCCGGACCTCAAAATCCATCCGGCAGGGCTGGGCGCATCGGCCCCGGTTGCCGCTGCGGCCCCCTATGAGGCTGGAGAGGTAGCAGGCCCCGGAAAGGCACATGCACAGGGCCCCGTGGATGAAGGCCTCCAGCTCCACGGAGACGCAGCTGCGGATTTTTGCAATCTCGTCTATGGAGAGCTCCCGGGCAAGCACCACCCGTTTTACGCCCATATCCTCAAAAAACCGGGCGCCCTCCGTGTTGTGGACGGCGCACTGGGTGGAGGCGTGGACCTCCAGAGTGGGGTACCGGGACAAAAACAGCCGCATGACCGCCGGGTCCTGGACTATGACGGCGTCGGCCCCGGAGAAGGCCACCTCCTCCGCCGTTTTTTCAAGGTCACAGAGCTCCGCATCCGTAACCAGTGTATTCACGGTCACGTGGACCTTTACCCCGTGGCTGTGACAGTAGGCCACCGAGTCCCGGAGCTCCTGGGTGCCGAAGTTTTCCGCACTCTGCCGGGCGTTGAAGCCCCGGGCCCCCAGATATACGGCGTCTGCGCCGCAGCGCACCGCCGCCAGAAGCTGCTGCTGCCCTCCGGCAGGAGCCAAAATCTCCAATGCTTTGCCCTCCAAGTTTGACTTTGGTTGAAGACTGATATATAATAACTTTACCACGGCCGGAGCCGTGTGTCAAACTAAAATGCGGAGGATACTATGGAGAAGAGAAGCTGTGCCGTCATCGGCGGGGGCGCCGCCGGACTTATGGCCGCCCTGACCGCCTCGGAGCGGGGAGCGGCCGTGACGGTTTTTGAGCGTCAGGCCCGGGTGGCCCGGAAGCTTATGGCCACAGGCAACGGCCGCTGCAACCTCTCCAATACAGATATGAGGCCGGAGAGATACCACGGGGACCGGGCCTTTGCGGAAAGGGTTTTTGAGACCTTTTCCCAGAGGGATACCCTGGAGCTTTTTCACAGCCTGGGGCTCGTGACCGTGGAGGAGCCGGGAGGCAGGCTCTACCCCCTGTCCGACAGCGCCGCCTCCGTGGCGGATACTCTGCGGCTGCGGTGCCTGGCCCAGGGAGTGGACTTCCGCACGGGCACCGCCGTCCGGGCCTTAAAAAGGGCCGGGAGCGGCTTTGCAATTATTACCGATGAGGGCAGCGAGACCTTTCCCCGGGTCCTGGTGGCCTGCGGGGGCTGCGCCGGGGCCTGGCTGGGCGGCGTCTCCGACGGCTATGAACTGCTGTGCAGCCTGGGCCACCGGCGCACGAAGCTGTTCCCGTCCCTGGTCCAGCTTAAAACGGACGCCGCCCCCATCCGGGGCCTGAAGGGCATCCGGTGCGACGCCGGGGTGACCCTCCTTCGGGGAGACAGTGTGATTGCACAGTCGGCGGGGGAGGTTCAGTTTACGGAGTACGGCGTCTCCGGCCCGGCGGTCTTCGACGTATCCCGGGCGGCATCCGTCCAGGGGGGCGGCCTCACTCTGACCCTGGACCTGGTGCGGCAGCTGGAGAAGCGTGAAACAGTGGATCTGCTCATGGAAAAGCGGGACAGCATGCCCGCCCTTGCCGCCGAGGACCTGCTCATCGGCGTACTCCACAACCGGCTGGGAAGAGTGCTCATAAAGAGCGCCGGGGTGGAGAGCGCCAAGGCCGCCGGTGACGTTTCAAACCGGGAGCTTGCCGCCATCGCCGGCGCCTGCAAGGCCTTTACACTGCCTGTCACCGGCACCCTGGGCTTTGACTCTGCCCAGGTCACCGCCGGAGGGGTGGAGACCGCCGACTTCGACCCGGCCACCATGGAGAGCCGGCTTGTGCCGGGCCTCTTCGCCGCCGGTGAGGTGCTGAACGTGGACGGGGACTGCGGAGGCTACAACCTGCAGTTTGCCTGGTCCACCGGCAGGATCGGAGGGCTGAGCCTGTGATACGCATCCGTGACCTGACCCTGACCCCGGACCGGGGGCCCCGGGACCTTCGGGCCCTGGCCGCCCGGGAGCTGGGGATAGATGAAAGGGATATACTTGAGCTGAAGATCCGCCGCCGGAGCATCGACGCCCGGAAGAAGCCGAATGTTTACATAATCTATACGGTGGACGTGTCCGTCCCCAATGAGCAGAGTGTGCTTTCCCGGGCGGGGAAGAAATGCGAGATAGCCCGGGACCCGGTATATGTGCCGCCTGGGGCCAGGGGCCCGGCCCCCAGGCCGGTGGTGGTGGGCTTCGGACCCGGAGGCATGTTCGCCGCCCTCATCCTGGCGGAGGCGGGGATGCGGCCCATTGTCCTTGAGCGGGGGGAGGACGCTGACAGCCGCACCGAAAAGGTCCGTGCCCTGTGGGAGAGGGGAGAGCTGGACCCGGAATCCAACGTCCAGTTCGGCGAGGGCGGCGCCGGAACCTTTTCCGACGGCAAGCTCACCACCGGCACAAAGGATATTCGCATCGGCTACGTGTTCCGCAGGCTTTGCGAGTTCGGCGCAGACGAGAGCATTTTATATGACGCCAAGCCCCATATCGGCACGGACGTGCTGCGCAGCGTGGTGAAAAACCTCCGCTCCCGGGTCATCCGGGCGGGAGGAGAGGTCCGGTTCAGAACGGCCATGACCGGGCTGAGAACGGAAAACGGCCGCCTTGCGGCCGTCCTGACGGACGCCGGGGAGATACCCTGCAATGCCTGCGTTCTGGCCATCGGCCACTCCGCCCGGGACACCTTCCGGAGCCTTCTGGGGCAGGGCATAGCCATGGAGCCCAAGCCCTTCTCCATGGGGGTGCGCATTGAGCACCGCCAGGGGGATATCGACCTGGCCCAGTACGGCCTTCGGGAGCGCAGCAGCCTGCCCCCGGCGGACTATAAGCTAAACTGCCGCTTTCCGGAGGGGGACAGCGCCTATACCTTCTGCATGTGCCCCGGCGGCTATGTGGTGGCCGCCGCCAGTCAGAAGGGCGGCGTGTGCACCAACGGCATGAGCGAGCACGCCCGCAACGGGCAGAACGCCAACGCCGCCCTGCTGGTGACCCTCTCCCCGGAGGACGTGCCCTACCCGGGGCCCCTGGGAGGCGCAGAGTGGCAGGAGGAGCTGGAGCGGCGGGCCTATGAGGCCGGCGGCGGGGGCTATGCTGCCCCGGTCCAGCGGGTAGGGGACTTCCTGGCGGGGCGGCCCGGCGGCCCCTCAAAAAAGGTCGTGCCCACCTACCGGCCCGGCGTAAAATGGTGCGACCTGAACCGGGTCCTGCCGGAGCGGCTCTGCGGCACCTTGCGGAAGGCCATACCGGAGCTGGGCCGGCGGCTCAGGGGCTTTGACGACCCGGAGGCCGTGCTGACGGCAGTGGAGGCCAGAAGCTCCTCCCCGGTGCGTATAATCCGGGATGGCGGGCTCCAGTCCCCCACCTGCCGGGGGCTCTTTCCCTGCGGGGAGGGGGCCGGCTACGCCGGGGGCATCGTCTCTGCGGCGGTGGACGGCATCCGCTGCGCCGAGAAAATCGTCGAATTGACGGATAGCCCGGCAGAAGTGTAAATATTGTGTTAAATGCCCGGCTTTTGCCTTGACAAAAGCCGGGTTTTACCGTATTCTGCAAGCTTGACAGAATAAAACGAAGGTGAAAAGCGTGCTGAAATTAGTTAACATAACCAAGGATTATCCCTCCGGAGAATCCGTTGTCCACGCCCTGAAGGGAGTCAGCCTTGAATTCAGGAAGAGCGAATTTGTGGCGGTCCTGGGCCACTCCGGCTGCGGCAAGACCACCCTTCTGAATATTATCGGCGGCCTGGACCGGTACACCCAGGGCGACCTTATCATAAACGGCCGCTCCACAAAAAACTACAAGGACCGGGACTGGGACACCTACCGGAACCACTCCATCGGCTTCGTGTTCCAGAGCTACAATCTTATCCCCCACCAGAGCGTTCTGCAGAACGTGGAGCTGGCCCTGACCATCGGCGGCGTTTCCATGGCCCAGCGGCGGAAGCGGGCGGAGGAGGCCCTCATAAAGGTGGGCCTGGGCGACCAGATGAAAAAGCGGCCCAACCAGCTCTCCGGCGGCCAGATGCAGCGCGTGGCCATTGCCCGGGCCCTGGTAAACGACCCGGAGATACTGCTGGCGGATGAGCCCACCGGCGCATTGGATACGGAGACCTCCATCCAGGTCATGGAGCTTCTCAAGGAGGTGAGCCGGGACCGGCTGGTGGTCATGGTGACCCACAATCCGGAGCTGGCGGAGCAGTACGCCACCCGCATCGTGCATCTTAAGGACGGCCTTGTGACCGATGACTCCGCCCCCTTCGGCGGGGAGGAGGAGGCGGCGCCGGAGGCAAAGCAGGGGAAGGCCGGCATGAGCTTTCTCACAAGCCTTGCCCTCTCCGCCAACAACCTGCGCACCAAAAAGGGCCGCACCATACTGACGGCCTTCGCCGGCTCCATCGGCATAATCGGCATAGCGCTGATCCTCTCCCTGTCCAACGGCGTCAACAGGTATATCGCCGATATACAGAAGGAGACCATGACCAGCTACCCCATCTCCATCACCTCCACCACCTATGACCTTTCGGGCCTTATGGGCCAGGCCAGGGAGGCCCGGGAGAGCTTCCGCTCCGGCTCGGGCCGGCAGGAGGAGACCTTTGACGGCGTGCGGGCCAGCTACCGGAACCTGGAGGCCAGCGAGGTCATCACCACCAGCATCAAGCAGAATAACCTGAGCGAGTTCAAAAAGTATCTGGATAATCCCTCCAGCGAGATACGGCAGTATCTGGGGGAAAACGGCGTTGTGTACACCTATGACATAAGCTTCTCCGTCTACACGAAGGACAGGGACGGGGCGGTGCTGGACACCAACTCCTCCGCCTCGCAGCTGGTGGACGGCTCCAACCGCCGGACCATGAACTATTTCTCCCTTATGAGCCGGTCCTCCGCCGCTACCGGGGCGGATAACTTCTCCCAGCTCATGGCGGGCTCCGACGGGGCCCCGGTGAGCCGGGTGGTCACGGACAGCTACGACGTTCTGAAGGGCCGCTGGCCGGAGAAGTATGACGAGGCGGTCATAGTTCTGAGCCGGAACAACACCATGAGCGCCGAGACCCTCTATCAGCTGGGCTACATGACTGCCGATCAGTACAAGGCCGCAGCCCAGGCCATCACCGACGGGGGAGAGGCGGAGCCTCTGACCCTCAGCTATGAGGAGCTCATGGACCACTATTTTTCCCTGGTCCCCGCCTGTGACCTTTACACAAAGGGCGAGGACGGGCTCTTTACCCGGTCCGGTGACTCGGATATGGAGCTGGAGAGCCTGGCGGAAAAGGGCCTGCAGCTTAAAATCGTGGGCGTCATAAGGCCCGGGGAGGGGGCGGACAACGCCAATATCTCCACAAACGTGGCCTACACCGCCGCCCTGACGGACTGGGTCATCGCCCACACGGACCAGAGCGAGATAGTCCGTGCCCAGGAGGCGGACCCCGGCGTGAACGTCCTCTCCGGCATGGCCTTTGAGGCCGCCACAAAGGAGGAGAAGCTGGAGGACGCAAAAAAGTATATCTCCGGTATGGGCATTTCCGAAAAGGCCAGCCTTTACACCATGATAATGTACTCCCGGAGCTCCCGGACCCAGGGGGCCGGGACCCCTTCCGAGGGCGGCACCCAGCCGGGAACAGAAGCCCCGGCCGAGCCCGAAGAGCCCGCTGAAACCCAGCCCGGCACAGGCGCCTCCAGCTCCGCCGGAGGAAACGGCGGCACCCAGCCCGGCGCCGGAGAAGGGACCGGTACCCAGCCCGGCTCTGAGGCCTCCAGCACCGGCGGCCAGACCCAGCAGCCCGGCGCCTCCATGTCCGGTGAGGCCGGCATGGCGGCCATGCTGGACCGCTGGCTGGAGGGCAGCCCCGACGAGGAAATCCTCCTGTCCGTGTACGATACCTACCTGGGCGGCGCCACCCTGGACGAAAACCTCCGGGACTTCGGCAAGGTCAGCTATGAGAAGCCCTCCTCCATCAGCATCTATATCGACACCTTTGAGGACAAGAACTCCGTCTCCGAATGCATCGAGCGCTATAACGAAAATGTGGAAGAGGATAAGCGCATCACCTACACGGACTATGTGGCCCTGCTGACCAGCTCCATCACCAACATAGTGGACGTCATCAGCTACGTGCTCATCGCCTTCGTGGCGGTCTCCCTGGTGGTGAGCTCCATCATGATAGGCATCATAACCCACATCTCCGTTCTGGAGCGCACCAAGGAGATCGGAATTCTCCGGGCCCTGGGCGCCTCCAAGCGGAACATCTCCCAGGTGTTCAACGCCGAGACCTTCATCATCGGCTTCATCTCCGGCCTCATCGGCGTCACCGTGTCCATGCTGCTGACGATCCCCATAAACGCCATCATTAAGCAGCTGGCGGATACGGATATGGTGAAGGCGGCCCTGCCCTGGGATAACGCCCTGGTGCTCATCCTCATCAGCATGGTCATAACCATTATCGGCGGCCTTATCCCCGCCAGGAGCGCCGCAAGAAAAGACCCGGTTGTGGCCCTCAGAACCGAGTAAAACTGTTGACAAAGCCGAAAAGCCGTTTTATAATCAGATTTGTAAATCAAACCCATTAAAATGGGAAGGGGTAAAGAATTATGGCAGAAAAAAGTTCCGCAGAGCTCCTGAAGGAGTATAAGGACCTTCTGGACCAGGGCATCATCACCCAGGAGGAGTTTGAGGCAAAGAAAAAGCAGCTCATCGAGAATGTGGATGCAGGCACCCGTTCCGGCGTTACCGTAGGCGGCGGCAATCCCTCCCTGAGCACCCGGGGCACCAACATCGTGGCTTATATCACCTGGATCGGCTGGATAATCGCCTTCCTGGTGGGCGACAGGGAGAACTGCAAGTTCCACCTGAATCAGGCTCTTGTCCTGAACATCGCCTCCCTTCTGGCCATCATCCCCGTCATCGGCTGGATTCTGGCCATTGTGGTGTTCATCGGCTGGATCATCGGCATCATGGGCGCCGTCCGTGGGCAGGAGAACAAGGTTCCCGTCCTGGGCGACCTGCAGCTGCTGAAATAAAAAAACCGGAGCCTCCCGAAAACGGGAGGCTCCTTTTCTGTGCAAAAAATATGGGAGAGCCGACCGGCTCTCCCTTTTTCGCTGGGGTAATCGGACTCAGTAAGTCACCTTGCCGTCGCAATCGCCGTTCACAACATAGTAAGCGGTGCGCTCCTCGGGCTTGACATACAGGCGGACGTCCTTGACGGAAGTGCGCTTGTGGCTGGCCTTGAAATCGGCTTTGGCGGCCTCGACGAGAGCCTGAACGTCTGCTTCGGCACCCTGATACTGCACATAGACTGCAACAGTCTCCTTGGCGGGGGCAGCCTTCTTGGCGGGCTTCTTTGCCTCGACTGCGGCCTTCACCTCGGCCTTCACTTCCTCAGCCTTGGCGGCGACCTTCTCAACTGCCTCCTTGGCAGCGGCTTTGACCTTCTTCTCCATGGTTTCGACCTCCTTTTCTTCTGTTAATAGCTGTTTTCAGCATGTAACAATATAATCCTTTTTGAAGGATAATACAAGGAGTATAACCACAAATTTTATATCAAAAAACCGGATTTGTTGTTAATTTTGAAGAAAAAGGGACAGTATCCGGGCCTTAAGCCAGGGAAATCTCCTCCTGAGTCAGGGGCACGAGGCCCCGGGAGGTGAGGGCGGCCTCGGCCCTTTCGGTGTCCGCCACACGGAAGATCATATAGGCCCTGGCGGAGGCGGAGCCGCCCAGGGAGGAGTACATATACTCGATGTTCACGTCCTCCTGCCGGAAGAAGGTCAGCAGCTTGTGGAGCCCGCCGGGCTCGTTGGGCACGGCGTAGGCCAGCACCGGGGTCAGCTTAGCGATGAAGTCCCCGTCCCGCAGGACGTTCACGGCGGAGAGCACATCGTCCGCAATGAGGCGGGCAATGCCGAAGTCCTTGGTCTCCGCCAGGGAGATGGCACGCATGTCGATGCCCTTCTCCGCCAGGAGGGCGGTCATCTCCTCCAGCTTGCCGGGCTTGTTTTCCAGAAATACGGAGATCTGCTTGATGCTCATTTTTGCCTCCTCCTTAAATCTTGCGCTTGTCCACAACTCGGACGGCCTTGCCCTCGCTTCTCTGGATGGTCTTGGGCGCCACGAGAGTCACCACGGCCTTCAGGCCCAGCATGCTCTTGAGCCCGTCCACCAGCTGCTTCTGGCGGGATGTTATCTCGCCCATGTTGTCCGTGAACATCTCCGGGGTCATTTCAACCTGGACCTCCAGGGAGTCGGTGCTGTTCTTCCGGTCAACGATTATCTGATAGTTGGCGGCGTAGCCGTAGTTTATAAGTACGGTCTCGATCTGGCTGGGGAACACGTTCACGCCCCGGATGATGAGCATATCGTCCGTGCGTCCTCTGGGCTTGGCCATGCGGACGTGGGTCCTGCCGCAGGGGCAGGGGGCGTAGGACAGGGAGCAGACGTCCCTGGTGCGGTAGCGGAGCAGGGGATAGGCCTCCTTGTCCAGGGAGGTGAAGACCAGCTCGCCCCAGGCGCCCTCAGGCAGCACCTGGCCGGTGTCCGGGTCGATTATCTCCGCAATGAAGTGGTCCTCGTTCACATGCATGCCCTGCTGGGCGGAGCACTCAAAGGAGACGCCGGGGCCGGAGAGCTCCGTAAGGCCGTAGATGTCGTAGGCCTTGATGCCCAGGGTCTTCTCAATGTCGTGCCGCATCTCCTCGCTCCAGGCCTCGGCTCCGAAGATGCCCGCCTTCAGGGGTATCTCATCGGGCCCCAGG
>JAFPTE010000267.1 GCA_017400415.1 Oscillospiraceae bacterium | reverse complement strand
TTGCCCCGGCGGAGCCGGAATTCCTCCGCCTCTGCCCTCTCCTCCCGATTAAGCTCCCGCAGCTTCTCCCGGAGACCGTAGGGCAGCAGCGTCACCGCCCCGTCAAATCTCTTCACGTCACCGGATATGTCCAAAGGCCCGTCCCCCTTTCCCTCTAAGGATATTTGAAGCCACGGGCCTTTATGCCAACAAAAAAAGCACCGCCGAAGCGGTGCAGTCAGTTCAGAAGGTTTGGGATAATAAAAAAGTCCTCCCTGTTTATGGGCGCCTCCACGGACACATCCTTGCCGGTAAATGGGTCCCGGAAGGAGATGCGCCGGGCGTGCAGGAGCTGGGAAGTAAGCCCCAGCCGGGCAGAGAGGGCGTCGGAGGCTTCCGTGCCGTAAATGCAGTCCCCCAGGACCGGGGAGCCCAGAAAGGCAGAGTGGACCCGGATCTGGTGGGTCCTGCCGGTGCGGAGAACAAAGCGGTTCAGGCTCATGCTTTCGCCCATTGCTTCAGCCTGCCTGACCCTTTGGTACTCCGTCACGGCCCTTCTGCCGTCAGGTGAGACAATGCGCCTCATTTTCATAGGCTCGGCCCTGCGTATGGGCTCATCGATTATGCCGGCCTCACTGGGCAGGAGGCCGTAGTTTACGGCCAGGTATTCCTTACCGGCGTCCTCCGCCAGAGCCTGGGAGAGAAGAGTTTTATAGTGGGCGCCCTTGGCAAATATGACGCAGCCGGAGGTGTCCCGGTCCAGCCTGTTCACCACGTGGCATACGGCGCTGCCCCCTGTCCGGAGGAAGTAGCCGGAGACCAGGGCCGCCAGCGAGCCCCGGAGCCTTGCCATTGAGGGGTGCACGATAACGCCGGCGGGCTTATTGACAACGGCATAGGCCTCGGTCTCGTACAGGACCTCCACGGCCCCCTCCTCCGGCTCCAGGTCCGCCGGCCGCTCCGCCAGGTCCGGCCGGGCGGAAACCGTATCCCCGGCCTTAAGGCGCACATCAGTAAAGGCCGGTGCCCCGTTGAGATAGATGGCACCGGCGTTTTTCAGCCTTTTTACCAGTGATGCGGAAAGAGCCAGCTCCCGCCGCAGCACGTGGTATACCTTTCTGCCCTCATCCTGAGGGCCGGCAGTATAGGAAAAATCCCTCATCAGTATTTTTTAAGCTTCTCGACGATTTCTTCAAACTCCATGGAGTGGGAAGCCTTCACAAGCACCACGTCGCCCTTTCCCAAAAGCCTTGCCAGATAGGGATAGAGCTGCTCCTTGGTCCTCAGATACACAGCCAGGCTGCCGCCCATGGCGCAGCCGTTGGCTATCTCCGCTGCGTCCTCTCCGATGCAGATGGTTATATCTATCTTTCTCTCGGCGCACAGCTCGCCGATTTTCCTGTGCATCTCCCTGGAGTCGGGGCCCAGCTCCTTCATGTCGCCCAGGATTGCGATTCTCTTGCCCGTCTTCCCCACCAAGGAGCGCAGGGAGCTCAGAGAGCGGATGGCGGCGGCCATGGAGTTGGGATTGGCGTTGTAGCAGTCATCCACTATGGTCAGGGTGTCGGTGCTTATAATGTTGGCTCTGCCGCCTACGGGATGGTAGTTATGGAGGCCCCGGGTTATGCTCTCGGGGGACAGGCCCAGGAGGCGGGCGACGCAGGCAGCCGCCAGGGCTGCGTAGACGATATGTATGCCGAAGGCGGGAATCAGCGTAAAAATCCGGCTGCCGCCGGCCACGATATCGCAGGAGACCCCGTCAAAGCCCAGGTTTTCCACGTTCTCCGCCCGGACGTCGTTGTTTTCGTTTATGCCGTAGGTGATCTTGCGTACGCCCGGGTCATAGTTCCGGAGCATTTCGTCATCACCGTTCATGACCGCAACGGCGTCGGAGGCCATGTACTCAAAAACCTCGCTCTTGGCCTTCAGAACGCCTGCCAGGTCACCCAGGTTTTCCAGATGGCAATAGCCTATGGCGGTGAAAATCACAATATCCGGCCGGACCATTTTTGAGAGGAGCCGCATCTCGCCGAAGTCGGAGATGCCCATCTCGATAACTGCGGCCTCATGCTCCTCCCGCAGGCCCAGAAGGGTCAGAGGAACGCCTATTTCGTTATTCAGGTTGCCCCGGGTCTTGTGGACGCACTTCTCCATATTGAGCACGGCGGCGGTGAGCTCCTTGGTGGTGGTCTTCCCCACGGAGCCAATAACGCCGATCACCGGGATGTGGAAAAGGCTGCGGTACCACTCCGCCAGGTCACGAAGGGCCTTCAGGGTGGACTCCACAAGCACATAGGGGTAGCCGTCCTCCAGCCGCTCCTCGCTGAGCCTGCATATTGCACCGGCCTCGCAGGCGGCCTTTGCAAAAAGGTGGCCGTCGGTCCGCTTGCCCCGGATGCAGACAAAGAGATTTCCTTCCTCCACGCTCTTGCTGTCAGTGCACACGCCGGTGATGCGCTCAAGGCGCCTCAGAATGGGCCCGTAGTATTTTCCGCCGGTAACCTCGGCGATTTTTTCAAGAGTAACAGGCTTCATGGCTCCTGCCTCCCCTCTTTATTTTTCCAGTGAAAGCTCCACTATTTTCTGGCACAGCTCGTCATAGCCGATTCCGGCCGCTGCGGCCTCCTTGGGCAGGAGGCTGGCAGGGGTCATGCCCGGCAGGGTGTTGGCCTCCAGGCAGTAGATAAGGCCGGTGCCCTCCTCCACGATAAAGTCCATTCTGGCGTAGACCTTCAGGTAAAGGGCCCGGAAAACCTGCTCCGCCGCCCGGCGCAGGGCGGCCTCCGTCTCCGGCGGGAAGTCCGCCGGGCAGATCTCGCTGGTCATGCCGTCCTGGTACTTGTTCTTATAGTCAAAGAAGCCGGATTTGGGGATAATCTCGATGGAGGGCAGGGCCGTTCCGTCCAGGACGCCCACGTCCACCTCACGGCCCTTTATGTATTTCTCCACCAGCACGTCATCCTCGTACTTAAAGGCGAAATCCAGGGCTGCGGCGTACTCCGCCTCGTTATGGGCGATGCTGGTGCCCACGGAGGAGCCGGAGCTCTTGGGCTTCACTACGCAGGGAAGCCAGGCGGTGGATTTGTCAGAGTCGTTTAAATTGATTTTCTTCCCCTCCGGGGTGCGGATGCCGGAGGCGATGAAGAGGTTTTTTGCAGCCTCCTTATTCATGGCGATGGCGGAGCCCAGGTAGCCGCTGCCGGTGTACTTTATGCCGGCTATGTCAAGAGCGGCCTGGAGCCTGCCGTCCTCCCCGTCCCCGCCGTGGAGGCCCAGGAAAACCAGATCTGCCCGGCGCAGGGTGTCCATGAGTCCGTCGGCGATTCTGGAGGAATTCTGCTGCCGCCTCATGCTGCGGACCTTCTCCAGGTCCGGAACGCCGGAGCCTATCTCGGCGCCGGTGCCCTCCTGCTTCTCGAAGAGCTTATCCGGGTCCCCCTCATATCCGAAGAACGGGTCCACGCACACGGCCCGGTGGCCCTTTCTGCGAAGGGCACTGCAAATCATGGCGGCACTTTTCAGGGATACGTCTCTCTCCATGCAAAGGCCGCCGCCTAAAACTATGATATCCATATAACCTCCGATTTCCTATAAACAAGGCCCCGCTTTATGGGGGCCGGTTCAGTCTATGATTGTCTTCATCCAGCGCCTCTGCTTCAGCATTATATAGCCCAGGATGCATTTTAAAAACTCCGTTCCCTCGGTAACTGCCACCAGGGGCACGATGGGAATACCGGTAAACCGTGCCAGAACAAAGGCCGTGGGCACGCTGACAGCCCAGACAAAGCAGCTGTCAAACAGGAAGGTCACCACAGTCTGACCCCCGGAGCGGAGGGTGAAATAAGATACGTTCGTGAAGGCTCTGGCAGGCATTACTACGGCGTAGACTATCATAAGGGTGCCTGCCAGGCGGCGAATTGAATCCGAAGTATTGTAGAGAAGCGGGAACACCCCCGCCAGGGCAGTCTGCAGAAGGGAAAAGACCAGGGTCAGGCTCACGGAGAAAAAGGCCAGCTTCCGGGTGGCGTCCAGAGTCTCCTCCTCCGGCCTTCTGGCGCCCAGCATGCGTCCGATGATTATGCCCACGGCGCTGCCCATGGCAAGAAGGGCCACGCTCATGGTGCCGGTAACCGTATCCGCAATGTTCACTGCGCCCACAACCTCCAGGGAGCGGAGGGAATAGCACATAATAAGCATCGTGGTGCCCAGGGACCACAGGGCCTCATTCACCAGAAGCGGCGCACCCTTTTTCAGAATGCGGAGCCCAAGCTTGCCCGGTATCCTCAGAGACGAATAAAGCCCCCTTGCAAAGGGCATACGGCTCTCATGGGTATGGGTCCAGACCGCAACTATTCCAAGCTCCACGAAGCGGGAGATGACCGTTGCAGCAGCGGCGCCCCGGATACCCAGTTCCGGAGCGCCGAGGTTGCCGAAAATCAGCACCCAGTTAAGGGCCAGATTCACCACGACAGCCGAAACCCCGGCGACCATGGGAACAACAGTTTCTCCGCACTCACGGAGGGTGGAGCTGTAAACGCTGGATATGGCGAAGGGCAGGAGCCCCAGCAGCATGACCGCCATATACTCCCGGCCGCAGGCCAGGTACTCCGCAGCCTCCTCCGGTGTGCCCTCCCCCTGCAGAAAGAGCATTATAAGGGGCTGGGCAAACACGGTGAAAACAAAGCAGCCAAGGGCCGTGAGAAGGAAGCCGGCGTAAAACTTGTAGCGGAAGGTATAGCGCACGCCCTCATCATTGCCGGAGCCGGAATACTGGGCAGTGAATATGCCCGCACCGGCTACGGCGCCGAAGACGCACAGGTAAAAGACGAAGAGGATGCGGTTAACTATGGAAACGCCGCTCATCTGTGCCGTGCCCACCTGGCCCACCATGATGTTGTCCAGCATCCCCACAAAGTTGGAGATAAAGTTCTGAATCATGATGGGAACGGCCACGGCCATGACCATTTTGTAAAACTGCCTGTCGCCGATGTAACGCTTAAGCATTATCCGGCGTTCTTGATCCTGTAGAAGCCGTCATCCGGCAGCTCACGGCCTATGGCCACGGCCTTGACGGCCTGAATCTGGCTGAGGAAGCCGGGCAGCACCGCCTTCAGTGCGTCCGCACCGCTGAGCAGCGCAGGCTTTGAGTCCTCCAGCACGGCGCTGGCGGCGGAATCGGTCTCCCCGAAGCCGTAGCGCTTGAGGAGGGTTAGGACGGCGGACTTGTTCTCCGCATCGGCAATGTATTGGACGGAGGCGGCCACGCTGCGAATCATGTCGTCCACGTCGGACTCGGTAAGGCGGCCGTCAGTTCTGTAAACCAGCACGCCGTAGGGCAGCATATCCGTTCCGAAATCCTTTACCCACTGGGCTGCCAGGTCCACGCAGACTCTAACGCCGCTGACGCTTATCATAAGGTCCTCCGCCGCGGGAACGGTCACGCAGGCAACGGAGCCCACCTCCGCCATCCTGGTGCCCAGCTCGGTGCGGGTCACGTACTTCATGGTCACGTCGTTATCCGGGTCGATCCCGTTCTTCTTGAGAAGAGCACGGAGGATATAGTCGCCGGCGGTGTATTTGCCCACGCCGTAAATAACCTTGCCCTTAAGGTCGGAGATGCGGGCCACGGCCACGCCGTTCTCCACCAGCATGGCGCCGCCCAGAGAGGTGACGGCGGCGGCCTTAACGGCCTTGTCTGTAGTATTATACAGGGCGGAGGCCAGGTTTGTCACAATAAACGCCGCATCCACTGCCCCGCTCTCCACCATCTCGGCCATCTCCTCCTGGGAGGCGGCCTGGAAGGAGTTGAGGTTCTTGCCGTCGTTCTGGCTCAGGAAGTAAATCCCGCCCAGGGCCGTGGAGTCCGCCACGTAGCCGATACGGGGGAGCTCCTTGGGAGTCACGTCACCGGGGCCCGGATTGGGGTCCGTTCCGGGGTTGGGATCCGTGCCGGGATTGGGGTCCGTTCCGGGATTTGGATTCGTTCCGGGATTTGGATTCGTTCCGGGGTTGGGGTCCGTTCCGGGATTGGGATCCGTGCCGGGGTTCGGATCTGTCTTTCCGGGATCAGTGTGGGAATTCGGGCCCTCATAGGGGTCAGGCTCCTCATCCGGATTAGAGAATAAACTGCAGCCCGCAGTAAGGAGAAGTGCGGCGGCAAGCAGAATAGCAATCAATTTTTTCATAGATACAGACCTCGCTTTTATTTTGTGCAGTCTCTACAACATTGCTACAATATATGATACCACAACGGCGAAAAAAGTCAACAAATAAACGCAGGTTTACAGAAAGAATTTTTCTTGATTACGGGATGAAAAATTGCAAAAAGGCTTGCAATATTCATATTAGATGTGGTATAATGCCCGTGTTAAGTGGAAGGTTAGGTGTTGAGTGGGTGCTGCCCACTCTATTTTTTGCATTATTTGCCCTGACATTCCGGTTTTTCGGAGGCTTTTGATGAGTAAAATTACTGACCTTGTTTCAAATCTTGCTGGTCCCATCTGCCGGGACCAGGGCTGTGAGCTCTGGGATGTGGAATACGTCCGGGAGGCCGGCACCTGGTACCTGCGGGTCTACATCGACAAGGAGGGCGGCGTCTCCATAAACGACTGCACCGCCGTCTCCCAGGCTCTGGACCCCATCCTTGACGAGCAGGACCCCATCCCGGACAGCTACGTTTTTGAGGTATGCTCCGCCGGTCTGGAGCGGCAGCTTCGCCGCCCCTCTGACTATGAGCGTTTTCAGGGTGCACCCGTCACCCTGAAGCTCTACTCCGCCAAGGGCGGCTCCAAGGAGCGGCAGGGCTATCTCCTCCCCTGGGAGGAGGATTCCGTCTCCGTCTCCTATAAGGACGGCACAACAGAAAAATTTCTTAGATCCGAGGTCGCATCCGTGTGGCTCCGCATCGAATAATATGAGGTGTTTAATATGAATTCCGAGTTCTTTCAAGCTCTTGCCCAACTGGAAAAAGAGAGAGGCATTCCCCAGGACTACATGATTGAAAAGATACGCCAGGCCCTTCTGGTGGCCCTCCGCAAGGATTATCCCGGCGCTGAGGAAAACGTCATTGTGGATATGGACGAGGCCAAGGGCAAGGTTGAGATGTACATCAAGAAGCTCGTGGTTGCCCAGGTGGAGAATCCCGCCATTGAGCTGCTGCCCGAGGAGGCAAAGCGCTACTCCAAGCGCGCCCAGGTGGGCGATGTGGTGAACGTGCCCGTGGACACCAGGAAGTTCGGCCGCATTGCCGCCCAGAGTGCAAAGCAGGTCATCATCCAGGGTATCCGTGAGTCCGAGCGCAACTCCGTATATGAGGAGTTCACCTCCAAGGAGCATGAGATCCTCACCGGCACCGTCACCCACATTGACGAGGCCCGGGGCAATATCTCCATCTCCATCAGCTCCAGCTCCGAGTATACCGACGCCGTGCTCCCTGCCGGCGAGAGGGTCCCCACGGAGGAGCTTTCTGAGGGCGACAAGATAAAGGTCTACGTGGTGGAGGTCAGAAAGCAGACCACCGGTCCCCAGATAGTCGTCTCCAGAACTCACCCCAACCTTATCAAGCGTCTTTTCGAGCTTGAGGTCCCCGAGATCTTTGACGGCACCGTGGTCATCCACAACATTGCCCGTGAGGCCGGCAGCCGCACCAAGATGGCCGTCAGCTCCAACGACCCCAACGTGGAGCCCATCGGCGCCTGCGTGGGCCCCAAGGGCGGCAGAGTTGCAGCCGTTGTCAATGAGCTCCGGGGCGAGAAGATCGACATCATCAAGTATTCCGAGGACCCGGCCGAGTACGTTGCCGCCGCCCTGGCTCCCTCTGACGTCATTTCCGTCACCCTCCTGGACGAGGGCAAGAGCTGCCGTGTCGTGGTTCCCGCAAATCAGCTGAGCCTGGCCATCGGCAAGGAGGGCCAGAACGTCCGTCTGGCTGCCCGCCTTACGGGCTACAAAATCGACATCAAGCCTGAGGAGTGACGGCTGATGCAGAAGAAGATTCCTCTCCGTCAGTGCAAGGGCTGCCGTGAGATGAAGCCGAAGAAGGACCTGGTCCGTGTGGTCCTCTCTCCGGAGGGCACTGTTTCCATGGACCTGACCGGCAAGAAAAACGGCCGGGGCGTTTACGTCTGCCGTGACATCGCCTGTCTTCGCCGGGCAATGAGGACAAAAGCCCTCTCCCGGGAGCTGGAAACCGAGATTCCGGAGGAGGTCTACTCCCAGCTGGAGGCAGAGATGGAGGCGGCCCAATGAGCGCAGCGCTGATGTTCCTGGGTCTCATCTTCCGCTCCGGCCGGGTCGTCGTCGGCGAGGAGGCCTGCGGCATGGAGGCCCGGGCCCGGCACCTTAAGCTTATACTTACAGCCTGTGACGCAGGCCGCAGCTCCCTTGTGAAGGCCAGAAGCCACAGTGAGAAGGCCGCCTGTCCCCTCTGCCCCGTTCCCTGGTCCAAGGACGACCTGGGCGGCATGCTGGGCCGGGGCGGCACCGGCGTCATCGGCATCACGGACCTTAACATGGCCCTTGCCTTCGTTCAGAAGCTGGACGCAGAGGAGCCCGGGACCCACGCCTCCGCCCTGGAGGCACTGACTGCCGCCGAAGAGAAGGCAAAGCAGAGGAAGGCCGAGGAGGCCCGCCACCGGGAGAACAAAAAACGGGGCAGAAAGTAACGCTGTCCCTTTCCGAATAAACGAAACTGTGAAGGAGATTATTATGGGCACAATGGTCAAATACAGGGTACACGAGGTGGCAAAGGATTTCGGCACCACCAGCAAGGTCGTCACCGAAATCCTTACGAAATACGCCACCCCGCCCAAGAATCATATGCAGGTACTTGAGGCCAATGAGCTGGATCTCATCTTTGACTACCTGACCAAGGCCCACGAGAGCGCAAGTCTTGCGGATATTTTCTCCGCCGACGAGCTGAGCGCAGCCAAGGCCAGGGACACTGCCAAGGAAGCGCCCAAGGATAAGGATACCCAGCCCGAAAAGAAGGCTGAGGAGCCCAAAAAGAAGGCGGAGTCCTCCCCTGCCAAGGCTCAGCCCGCCCAGGAGCAGAAGGCTGCCGAGGCCCCCAAAAAGGAAAAGGATAAGCCTCACCAGCCCAAGCAGCAGCCCTCCAAGCGGGTTGTCGACACCTCCGGCGCCACCATTAATGTGGATAAGTATAACGAGCGCTATGAGGATATGGCCGGCGACAGAGGCAAGAGAGACAAGCGGGGCGGCAAGGAGAAGATCCAGAAGAAGGGCGGCGGCCGCCAGAATCAGCAGCAGACCCAGTCCAACAAGCGCCGCCAGGAGGAAAAGGAGCGCATGCAGCGGCTCCAGTTCGAGATTGCCAAGAAGGCTCCGGTCCGGGTCCAGATTCCGGACGAGATCAGCGTGGGCGACCTGGCCTCCAGAATGAAGAAGACCGGCGTGGAGGTTGTCAAGCAGCTCATGAAGCTGGGCGTCATGGCCTCCCTTTCCGACACCATCGATTACGACACCGCTGCCCTTGTGGCCATGGAAATGGGCTGCAAGGTGGAGCGTGAGGTCATCGTCACCACCGAGCAGAAGCTCATTGACGACTCCACGGACTCCGAGGAGTCCCTGGTGCCCAGAGCCCCCGTTGTGGTGGTCATGGGCCACGTCGACCACGGCAAGACCAGCCTGCTGGACTACATCCGCAAGGCCCACGTGGCCTCCGGCGAGGCCGGCGGCATTACCCAGCACATCGGCGCCTACCGTGTCATGGTGAACGGCTCCCCCATCACCTTCCTGGACACCCCGGGCCACGAGGCCTTCACCTCCATGCGTGCCAGAGGCGCCATGGTCACCGATATCGCCATTCTGGTGGTTGCTGCGGACGACGGCATCATGCCCCAGACCATCGAGTCCATAAACCACGCAAAGGCGGCTAACATTCCCATCGTTGTGGCCATCAACAAGATGGATGTTCATGGAGCAAATCCGGACAGAATAAAGCAGCAGCTCACGGAGTACGACCTTGTCCCCGAGGAGTGGGGCGGTGAGACCATCGTCTGCCCCATCTCCGCTAAGACCGGCCAGGGCATTGACGAGCTCCTTGAAAACCTGGTGGTCCTGGCAGAGGTCCAGGAGCTCCGGGCCAATCCCAACAGAGCCGCCCGAGGCACCGTTATCGAGGCACGCCTGGACAAGGGCCGCGGCCCGATCATGACTGTGCTCGTGCAGAACGGTACGCTCCATCAGGGCGACGTCATTATTGCCGGCACCAGCGTCGGCCGTGCCCGTACAATGGTCAATGATAAGGGCCAGCGCGTCACCGAGGCAGGCCCCTCTATCCCGGTCGAGATTTCCGGCATGTCCGAAGTGCCGAGCGCCGGCGACGTGTTCAACGCGGTTGCCGATGAGCGCATGGCGCGCGAGCTCGTGGAAGAGCGCAAGCAGCAGAAGAAGGACGCTGCCAACGCCGGCAGCAAGAAGGTCTCTCTGGACGATCTC
>JAFPTE010000266.1 GCA_017400415.1 Oscillospiraceae bacterium | reverse complement strand
GAGTGCGTAGGACTGGAAGACCATGGCGATCTCACGCTCCCGGGGACCCATCTCATTGGCACGCTTGCCGTTGATGAGGAAGTCGCCGTTGGAAATATCCTCCAGGCCCGCAATCATACGCAGAGTTGTACTCTTGCCGCAGCCGGAGGGGCCCACGAACACGATGAACTCACCCTTCTCAATGTCCAGATTGAAATCATGGACGGCGTGGTACCCGTTGGGATAGATCTTGTTGATGTTCTTCATGCTTAAATAAGCCATAATTATTGACCCCCCTGGTCTGATTTTGCTTTTTCATATGAATTGATATGGACAAAACGGACTTTTTTTGATATAATCAGGAAAAAACGAAAGGACGGTTCTGCAATGAATGACATCGTCTATGTTGGAAAGCACGCTGTCACCCACACCGTTTCCCGGCATGCCCACAACACCTGGGAGCTGATTTACTGCACCGGCGGAGGCGGCACAATAACCTTTGACGACAGCACCATTGATTACGCCGCCGGGGACCTGGTGGTTATACCGCCCTTCACGGCCCACTACAACCACAGCGAAACGGGCTTCACCAATATCCACATAAACATGCAGGAGCCCACCTTTTACGTCAAGGGCCCGGTCGTGTTCCGGGACAGCACAAATCATTTTATGCTGGACGCTTTCACGGCAGCCTTTTACCATTTCTCCGATAATTCCGATCTGCGGTCCATGTTCCTCTCAAATTACGGAAACCTTATCGCCTGCTATATGACCGAGTATCACCAGTACACCCGCCACAGCCGGGTGGTGGACGAGATTGAGGATTACATCATCCACAACTATCCGGATTGTGACTTTGACCTGGAGGCCTACCTCCGCTCCTTCCACTTCAGCTACGACTATTTAAAGCGCATCTTCAAGAAGGAGGTCGGCGTCACTCCCCACAAGTACCTGATGGACAAGCGGCTTCAGACCGCCGCCGACAGGCTCAGCACCTCATACAAGGGAGAAAACGTGGCGGAGGTGGCCCGTCTCTGCGGCTTCCGGGAGCCCCTGTACTTCTCCCGCATGTTCAAGAAGCGCTACGGCGTGGCGCCGAGCTATTATCAGGAGAAGCTCAGCCGTGAGGATAATCAGCGGCCGGACAGCAAGAGCGTGAAAATCATGCTTGAAGACGCTTGACCTCCGTGTAGGCCAGGACGAAGGGCGCTGCGCCCTTTGCGTCGTTTGACACCACCGGCTCCGAGATGTAATACTCATAGCTGCCGTCCCGGCGGCGGTTGTTCTCCGGCCCCAGGCCGGCCACCAGGCAGATGCCGCCCAGCTCCAGGCCCGTTTCGGAAAACGCAAGATATTTATTGACTATGCCGTCAAAGGTCTTCCGGCCTTTTGCGGCATATTCTTTTTTCAGAAGGCCCAGCCTTGCGCCCTTCATCATGGCGTAGGAGAGCATGGCGCTGCCGCTGGTCTCCAGGTAATTGCCCTGTCTGCCTGGGAAGTTCACCACCTGCCAGTAAAGGCCGGTGTCAGGGTCGGAGAATCTCCAGACGCTCTCCATAAGGTCAGAGAAAACCTCATGGACGGAGGGAATGTATGCCTCGTCCAGAATATCCGCCAGCGCCACCGCAAACCAGCCTATGCTGCGAAGCCAGAAGTTTTCGGAGCAGCCCGTGGTCCTGTTCGCCCAGAAGGCGGTGCGTGAGGCGTCATAGCCGTGGAAATAGAGGCCGGTTTTCCCGTCCCGCATCCGGTCCCGGACGGTGAGAATCTGCTTTTCCGTGTCGGAATAATCCCGCCGGCCCAGGTATTTTTCGTATTTCACATAGAAGGGCTGGGCCATGTAAATGCCGTCCAGCCAGACCTGGTCGGGATAGATGGCCTTGTGCCAGAAGCTGCCCTCAAAGGTCCGGGGCTGGGTCTCCAGCTGGCGGTGCAGGAGCTCTGCGGCCAGGCGGTACTTATCCTTGCCGGTGTGCTCGTAGAGCTCAAAGAGCGTTCTGCCCTCGTTAATGTCGTCCAGGTTGAACTTTTCCGGCTTATAGGTGAGAATGGAGCCGTCCTCCCGGACGAAATGGCTTATGTAGCTCTCGCAGAAGTCGAAATAACTCTTATCTCCGGTGATGCGGCTCATCTCCAGGAGGGCCGTTATCATGCAGCCGTCGATGTAGTTCCAGTCGGAGCTCTTGCCCTGGCGGAGCTTCTCCACGTTCCAGACGGAGCGCTCCGGCGTGGACTCCTTTACAAGGTGCCGCACATAGTCGTCAATCCGTGAGTACACTATACCACCTCAAAATTCTCAGTTTCAATGCTGTCGCAGTGGTCACAGATAAGGCCCTGCCCCTCCACGCCCTCCAGGCGCACGTTTCTGACGCTGACGGAGCGGACGTTATCCAGGTAGAGGCCCAGACGGCAGCGCTTTTCGGCGAAGTTCTGCATGGCAGGCACCCCGGGCTGGGCGTCAGGCGCAAAGGCGATGCTGATATTCTCCAGAGCCACGGAGTCGATGGGGCTCTCCGGCAGGCCGTCAATGTAGCAGGCGGCCACCTGAGCGCCGGTGCAGGTCATGTTCCGGAAGGTGAAGGAGCCCAGATGGGGGGTCCTGTCGTCCACCGGCAGGTGCTCACGGCTCCAGACGTATTCGGTGTACCGGTCCGGGTCGCAGCAGTTGTACCACATATTTATGACGAGCGGCGTCAGCACGCCCTCCATCACAATATTGTCGAACAGCACGTTTGTGATGACGGAGTACTTTCCCCTGCCCCGGCGGGTCTTGATGCGGAGGCCCCGGTCGGTCCGGCGGAAGAAGCACCGGGTCACGCTGAGATTCCGGACTCCGGCGGCGGACTCGCTGCCCAGGACCAGGGCTCCGTGGCCGAACTCCATAAGGCAGTTGCGGACGGTGTGGTGGTCGGCGGGGGTCTTGTACTTCATGCCCAGGTCGATTTTGCCGCTCTTTATGGCCACGCAGTCATCCCCCACGGAGAAGCGGCAGCCGATTATCCGCACGTTGTCGCAGCTCTCCGGGTCGATGGCGTCCGTATTGGGGCTCTGCTTGGGTGCGGTTATGAACAGGTCCAGGAAGGAGATATTCTTGGAAAAGAAGGGGTGCAGGTGCCAGGAGGGGGAATCCTTCACCGTGACGCCGTGGAGCACGAAGCCGTCGCAGCGGTTGAGGAAAAGTATCCTGGGCCTTGCGGCAGGAAACTTTGCAAAGCCCTTCCACCAGTCGCCGTTCCGGGCATCACCGTCCAGGGTGCCCCGGCCCACGATTCTTATATCCTCCGCATAGGCTGCGGTGATAAGGCTCTGATACATGGGCTTCTGCTCGCCCTCAAAGGCGCCGAAGGAAACCTCCCCGCCGCCCAGAGCCTCCACGTCACCGGGGAGGATGGGATACCCCTCCCGGTCCGTGCTGCCCCGGAGGACGGCGCCCTCCGCAAGCTCCAGAGTGATGTGGCTCTTGAGGGCCAGAGGATAAGTCAGATAATCGCCCTTCGGAAAGCAGAGTCTGCCGCCCCGGGGCAGGAAGTTGACTGCGGCCTGGATTGCGGCGGTGTCGTCCGTGACCCCGTCGCCCACTGCGCCGAAGGAGCGCACGTCAATGGCGCAGGTCTCCCTGGCGGTGCGGAAGGAGAAGCCCTCCTCCCTGCCGCTCTCAAAGGCGACGGTGAGGCTGTACTGTGTATCCGGCTTAAGGTCAAAGAGCGAAAAAACGTTTTCCCGGCCGGAAACCGCCCTCTCCCCCTCCAGGAGCACGGTGTACCCCTCGGGAGAGTAATAGGCGGCGTCGTTTTCAAGTTCAAAGCAGGCAGAGGTGGAGCCTGCGTACAGAAGTTCAATCATTATGGGTCCTTTCGTGATTTACCGGCGGAGATTCTTCTTTGCATCGTCCACGATTCTGAAAAACAGATGCTTCATCTCAATAAGAAGCACATCGAAGCCCAGGTAGAAAAGGCCGAAGAGTATGGGCTCAACGCCCAGAGGCACGGTGCCGGTATTGCCGCTGACGGTTATGATGGCGACGTTTATCATATTGTACAGGGTAAAAACCAGGAAGAGCACAATGTAGGCATAGAAGATGTTCAGGAAGAAGGTCCAGTAGCTCTTCTGGGGGAACATCATCCAGCGGTCGTTTTCGCCGGGAGTCTTGGCGAAGAACCGGAGCACGTTGTTCGTGAGCAGGTCCGTAACCACACCCATGGCGGCGCCGGTTATGAGAAGCATATCAAGGAGGTCCTTTACATAGGTGCTGAGACCCCAGATGAAGAAGTAGCACACGGCACCGGAGAACCAGAACTTGATGAAGAGCATCTTGAACCAGTCGGCGATTTTGATTTTCGGCCCGGACTGATACTTTCTCAGCTCCTCTTTGGAAACCGGAGGTGAGTTGGACTCATCGGCGTTTACCAGGTCGTCCACGGCCTTGGTGTTGAGCTTATAGTACTCGCTCTGGCTCCGCTCCTGCTCCCTTTCCGTCTTTTTCTGCTTCTTGGCCATAAAAAAACATCCTCAACTGAATATTGGGAGGCCCGGAAGTCCGAGCCTCCCACCGTAAAAAGCTTAAGCCTCGCCGGAGATATCGATGGTGTCCAGCTTGCCGTTATCCTCCACGTCAACAGAGGTCTTGATCTTTCTGATGAGCTTGGAGTAGACAGGCAGCAGGGCCGTCAGCACGATGCCCACCCCCAGGACCACCATATGGGCCTGGAGATTTGTAAGCGCATGGGCAATGTACATGGTATTGGCATCCACCTTGATGGGGTTGTCCGGCCGGAGAACGGCGGCGTAGATGCGCTGGATATAATAGTAGTCGCAGAAGATGATGACGGCCAGCATGAGGAACATGAGCACCAGCATGGGCACGTTCACGGGCTTTCTGTGGGGGAAGGCGTTCAGGAAGCACACCAGGGACAGAATGGAGAACAGCATGGTGGCGAAGCCGCACAGGCCCATGCCGGGCCCCTGGAGCTTGGCGGTGGTGTTGGACACCACGGAAAGATTCAGAGAGTAGACCAGAAAGGCGATGATAAACACCACGAAGGGAATCATCTGGGGCTTGCGCTTCAGAGAGACGATGAACTTGCGGAAGCCTTCCTTTACAGCGGCGCCGAAGCCGCCCTTCTTAGAGGTATCCTTTGCCATGTCTTACTTCCCCTTTCTGATGGCGTTGCCGGACTCTTTATCGAAGAAGTGCTTTTTGTCAAACTTGACGGGCACCGTATCGCCGGGCTTGTAGTTGGCCCAGCCCTTGAGCTTGGCAGAGATGCGGGCGCCCTTTTCGCCGATATGGCCGTGGACCAGGGTATTCATGCCCAGGTTCTCATTGGAGAAAACGGATACGGGAATGTTGCCGCCCTCGGAGATGTTCTCCGGTCTGACGCCCAGGGTGATGGTCTTGCCGAAGTACGGCAGAAGGATCTCTTTCTCGTCCTCGGTAAGGGGAACCTTGAAGCCCTCTCCGTTCAGCTCGCCGCTGCCCACGCTCACATCGAAGAAGTTCATGGGAGGCAGGCCGATAAAGCTGGCCACGAAAACGTTGGCAGGGGCGTCATACAGCTCCAGGGGCGTGCCCACCTGCTGAACGTGGCCCATGGACATGCAGACGATTCTGTCCGCCAGGGTCAGAGCCTCGGTCTGGTCGTGGGTAACGTAGAGCATGGTGGCGTCCAGCCGCTTGTGGAGGAGCAGGATCTCACGGCGGGTGGCGCCTCTGAGCTTTGCATCCAGGTTGGAAAGGGGCTCGTCGAAGAGGAACACCTTGGGGTTGCGGACGATGGAGCGGCCCATGGCCACACGCTGGCGCTGGCCGCCGGAGAGCTGTGCGGGCTTCTTGTTGAGCTGGCTGGTGAGGCCCAGGATCTCCGCCGCCGCCAGAACCTTCTTGTGGATGACGTTGGGATTCTCGTTCCGCAGGGTCAGGGAGAAGGCCATGTTCTCATAGACGGTCATGTGGCCGTAAAGGGCATAGGACTGGAAGACCATAGCCATGTCTCTGTCCTTGGCGGGGGTCTGGGTGATATCCCGGCCGTCCAGGAAGAGCTTGCCCCGGCTTATATCCTCAAGGCCGGCCACCATGCGGAGGGTGGTGCTCTTTCCGCAGCCGGAGGGGCCCACCAGAACGATGAGCTCGCCGTCCTTCACATCCAGGTTGAAGTCATAAACCGCCTGGACGTTGTTATCGTATATCTTGTCGATGTGCTCTAATTTAAGCTGTGCCATTACTGTCCCTCCCTGAGAGTCTTGAGGTGTGCATTCAGCTCGCTGGACCTGATGATGCCCACAACGGCGGAGGTAAAGCAGCAGGCTGCGCTTATGACCAGATAGATGACCACACGGATGAACTGGGCATCCTTCATGACCTGGACCTCCTGGCCGCCCAGGGTCACCGTGGCGCCGTGGGCAGACATGGGGATGATGAAAATGCGGACTATCTGGATTATGCCCAGGACAAAGAGCACGTAGGAATAGGCTGTCTTGTAGTTCTTCACGCCCTCGCTGGAGAGGAACGCAGCCAGCATGAAGACCAGGTTATATAGGATGGAGGCGCCGATGAGTATGTTGTAATACCAGGAGCCCACATCCGACTTATAGATACTGACGAAGAAAAACACGTTGAAGAGGATTGCGACCAGGGCAAGAGTGGAAGAAAGGGTGTTTTTGGTAAACCGCATACGGTCCCTTTTTATGTAGCGCTCCTCGTTCATGCCGCAGCCCCCTTCCCTGCCTCGATGAGGCTTTTCTCTTCTTTCATCAGGATTATTTTCCAGACTGTGTTGACTATGAGCAGAACCGCCGCAGCAAGTGCCAGGCCGAAGACCGCATAGTGGATATCGAACCAGAAGGTGGACTCGGTGTAAAGGGTGCCCCACATTTCGGAGAACTCCTTCAGAGCGGCGAAGTCGATTTTGAGGAACTGGGCCTTGAAGGCCTCGATCTGACCGTGGGCCCAGATGGCGGTGACCGCATTGCAGACCGTGAAGAGGCCCACGGAGAAGTAATTGCCAATGTAATACTTCCGGCGGATATTGGTGTTAGTGATGAACAGCAGGCAGCTCACCAGTATAAGGCCAATGCTGACCTTCAGGAAGGTGCGGTTGAAGCCCTGCATGTCATAATAGACGATGGAGCCCGTAACCTTGGTGTTAAGGTGGTCGGTGGGGTCTCTCATGGTGGTGTAGAGGCTGTCATAAAGGTCGGTCATTATGCCAAGCGCATATATGAAAACGACCGCGCTGGAAATGATCGCCAGCAGACAAACGATCTTTTGAAATTTCAGCTGCTTTTTATACATATTGACCTCCCAGTGAAAAACGGCTGCGGTATTCTCCCCCGCCGGGAGCTGCTCCCGGCGGGGGCAAGGGATAATTACGGTGTTACTTTATGGTGTTGTAATACTTCACGAGACGATCCCAGGCGTCGCCCTTGATGGACAGATAGCGGGCGCCGTTCCATGCGTTGGCAACGGTCTTGGCGGCCTCCTCGGCGGAGCCCATGCCTTCCTCGGCAAAGCCCTTCACGATGATGTCGACGAAGACGTTCTCGCCGCCCTTGGAGCTGGAGAACTTGCCGTTGGAGGTGAGCTGAGAGTAGGAGTTGATGGTGTCGTTCTCAACGGTGGTGGTGGGCAGGACGGTGGGGACGGAGGTGTACCAGCCGTTGGAGGTCACTGCCAGCTCGGGGTGCTTGATGGTGCCCAGGCCGATGGCGGCGGAGATGTGGCCGGCGCCTTCCTTGCCCACTTCGTGCGTGCACTGGAACTCAAACGCCTGGCTCTTCAGGAAGCTCAGCGTGGAGCCGAGGAACTGGCGCGCGTAGTTGGTGTAGTTGCCCTTGGCCTTGGCCCACAGCTCCTCGTAGGTGGCGTCCGCAATCACGGGCATTTCTTTGCCGTTGAAGTTGAAGGTCTCGTAGGTGCCGTCTTCCTT
>JAFPTE010000265.1 GCA_017400415.1 Oscillospiraceae bacterium | reverse complement strand
GTGTCGTGCTTGTCCAGGTCAAAGGCCAGCTTCAGCTTGGTGCCCACGCCGTCGGTGCCGGAGACCAGCACGGGCTCGGTCATGCCGCCTATGGCGGGGATGAACAGACCGCCGAAGCCGCCGATATCCACGTCGGCCCCGGGGGTGCGGGTGCGCTTTACATGCTCCTTCATGAGCTCCACGGCCTTGTAGCCGGCGGTGATGTCCACGCCTGCGGCGGCGTAGCGGTCAGAGCGGGAATTATCCATTTTAAAATCTCCTTATTATTCTTTTCCGTTCCAGCAGTAGGTGCAGAGCTTGCATTTTTCTATGCCCACGGCGCCGGTGGTGCCCTCCAGGGTCTGATATTCCAGAGTATCGAAGCCCAGGGCCTTGCAGATGTGCTGCCGCATGGCCCGGCCCCGGTCCGTGGACCCGTCGGCGTACTCGGCGGCGTGCTCCTGGCCGGCGGGGCCCTCCAGGGTCTGGATGGTCCGGCGGGCGATAAGGTCCATTTCGGAGGTGGACCGGGAGAAGTTCAGGAACTTGCAGCCGTACATGATGGGCGGGCAGGCGGAGCGCATGTGGATCTCACGGGCGCCGTTTTCAAACAGATAGTTTACCGTGCCCTTCAGCTGAGTGCCCCGGACGATGGAGTCATCCACGAACATGAGGCTCTTGCCCTCGATAAGCTCCCGGACGGGAATGAGCTTCATGTGGGCGATGTGCTCCCGGGTCCGCTGGTTCTGGGGCATGAAGCTCCGGGGCCAGGTGGGGGTGTATTTTATAAAGGGTCTGCCGTAGGGCATGCGGCTCTCGGCGGCGTAGCCCAGGGCGTGGGCGGTGCCGCTGTCCGGCACGCCGCAGACGAAGTCCACCCTGGGCATGGTGCCCGCCGCCCGCTCGTGCTGAGCAAAGAGGCTGCCGTTTCTGTTCCGGCTGAGCTCCACATTGCTGCCCTCATAACGGCTGGTGGGGTAGCCGTAATAGGTCCACAGGAAGGTGCAGATGCGCATTTCCTTAAGGGGCGGGGCCAGAGTCTCCCAGCCCTCCGCCGTCAGGCGGACTATCTCCCCGGGGCCCAGGTCCTTTTCGTACCGGTAGCCCAGCTTCTCCAGGGCGAAGGATTCAAAGGTGACGCAGGTGCCCTCATCGTCCCGGCCGATTATGACCGGAAGCCGGCCCTTCAGGTCCCGGGCGGCGATTATCTCCCCCCTGTCCGTCAGGATGAGGATGGAGGCGGTGCCCCTTATGCGCTCCTGGGCATAGCGGATGCCCTCCGGGAAGCTGCCCTTTTTATTGATGAGCATGGCCAGCAGCTCGCACTGATTCACTCTCCCGCCGCCCATGGCCTCAAAGTGGCCGTGGGTTTTAAGGAATTCCTCCGTAAGCTCGTCCATGTTGTTGATGATGCCCACCATGCTGACGCAGTAGGTGCCCAGCATGGACCTTATCATAAGTGGCTGGGGGTCCGTGTCGCTGATGCAGCCGATGGCGCTGCGGCCCCGCAGCTCCGCAGCGTCGTTTTCAAACTTTGTGCGGAAGGGGGTGTTCTCAATATTGTGGATCTCACGCTGGAGCCCGTCCTCCGGGTTATATACGGCCATGCCGCCCCGGCGGGTGCCCAGGTGGGAGTGGTAGTCCGTGCCGAAGAACACGTCGTACACTACTTCTCTTTTTGAAACTGCTCCGAAAAAGCCGCCCATGGTCTCCTCCTCAGCCTCTGTACTTCTCTTCCAGACGCTCGGAGTCCGCCAGGACCTTATCGGCAGCCTTCTGCCGGACCTCCAGGAGCTTTTCGTAAACTTCTCCGTCATAGACCCCAAGAATCTGGGCGGCCAGATGGGCGGCGTTGGCGCCGCCGTTCACGGCCACGGTGGCCACGGGGATGCCGGAGGGCATCTGCACGGTGGCAAGCAGTGCGTCGGACCCGTCCAGGACCCCGCCCTTTACGGGCACGCCGATGACGGGAAGAACTGTTCTGGCGGCAAAGGCCCCGGCCAGGTGGGCCGCCATGCCTGCAAAGCAGATTATGGCGCCGAAGCCCGCTTCCCTGGCGCCGGAGGCCAGAAGTGCGGCCCGGTCCGGCGTTCTGTGGGCAGAGGCCACGTGGACCTCATAGGGTATGCCGTAGGCGGAGAGGACCTCTGCGGCCTTGGCGGCCACGGCCTCATCCCCGGCGCTGCCCATTACGATCATAACTTTTTTCATACGGTTTACCTCCGGAAAAAGAGTAAAGGGTCTTTAAATACGCCCGGCGCTTATGGCGCAGGGGTACCTAAAGACCCTGAAAAGCAATTATTGAACTCTGTCTCATTTTACATTCCTCCGCTCTTCGGTACGGGATGTATGTACCTATTATATTTATTCTTTTCCCCCCCGTCAAGAGAAAAACCGCCCCCGGAAAAACTCTGTATCATTGAATAACCGCCCCCTCCCCTCCCTCCCCCAAGTTCGTCATTTTTCCCCCAGCCAATTTGTGAATAATTTTTAAATCCGCAATATGGGGGCTTGACAACGGCTGCCGCAAGTGGTAAATTAGCACTCGAATGGAAAGAGTGCCAAATCGGAGGTGAGGCGTACGGACGTCACGGAGCGTCAGAAGAAGATACTGGCAGCCCTTGTGGAGGAGTACATCGCCTCCGCCGAACCTGTGGGCAGCAAGACCGTGCTGGAGAGGGCGGGGCTCAAATGCTCCTCCGCCACGGTGCGGAGCGAGCTTGCCTCCCTTGAAAAGGCCGGGCTTCTGGAGCAGCCCCACACCTCCGCCGGGCGGATACCCACCGGCGCCGGCTACCGGCTCTACGTAAACGAGCTTATGGACCGGCGGGGCCTTACGGAGGAGGAGACAAAGCGCATAAACGAAGCCTTGGCTTCCAGCGCAGGCCGTGACCTCTTCCAGGATGCGGGCCGCCTGGCCTCGGAGGAGACCAGCTACCCGGCCCTGGCAGTGGCCTCTCCCGCCAAGGCCCTCATAACTCGGTTTGACCTTATTTACCTGGACTCCCGCAGCTTCATCATAGTTCTTCTGATGAGCGACAGCACCGTTAAGAACAAGCTGGTGCGGCTGCCCTTCTCCTTTGAGGAGGCCCTGGTCCGCAGGCTGAACGCCGCCTTCAACGCCTCCTTCACCGGCATCGGCCGGGAGGCGATAACCCCTGAGCTCATTGAGTCCACGGAGCTGGGCGCCGGGGACACCCTGGGCCTTGCCTCCGTCATCGCCTCCTTCGCCGCCGAGGCTCTGGCCTCCGGCCAGCGGGCGGAGCCGGTGCTCATGGGCAGCGAGAGTCTTCTGAAGATCCCGGAGTTCCGGGATTCGGACAAGGCCCACCGGCTTATGAGCTACCTTTCCGGGTCCGAGCTGGCGGGGCTTCCCAGCCTTCCCGGCAGCGGGGACATCAAGGTCCTCATAGGGCCGGAGAACGTGGCGGAGGAGCTGAAGGACACCAGCGTTGTGCTGGCCAGCTACGACGCCGGAGACAACATGCGGGGCGTCATCGGCGTGGTGGGCCCCACAAGAATGGACTATTCCAAGGTTGCCGCAAAGCTCAGCTACATTGCCGCCGGTCTCAGCCGCCTGCTGGCGGGCCGGTCCATGCCGCCCCAGGGCTTCGGCAAGCTAATGATCAAAGGAGACGATACCCCTCATGAAGGATAAGAAGGACAGGAAGGCGAAGGCCGAACAGGCCCAGGAGCCTGTGCAGGAGGAAGTTCAGCCGGAGGAAGCCCCGGAGGAAGCCCCGGAGGAAACGGCGGAGCCCAGCCAGGCCGACGCCCTGCGCCAGGAGCTGGACAAGGAGAAGGACAAGTACCTGCGCCTTGCCGCCGAGTACGACAACTTCCGCCGCCGCAGTCAGAAGGAGAGGGAGAACCTCTTCCGGGACGTGAAGGCGGAGACCGTAACGAAGCTGCTGCCGGTGTACGATAATCTGGAGCGTGCCATTGCCCACGGCACGGAGGACGCCGCCTTTTTAAAGGGCGTTCAGATGACCATGACCCAGCTGGAGAACATCTTCGCTGAGCTTGGGGTGGAGCCCATTGAGGCTCTGGGCAGGACCTTTGACCCGGCCCTCCACAACGCCGTCATGCACGTGCAGGATGAGGAGCACACCCAGGGCGAGATAGTTCAGGAGTTCCAGAAGGGCTTTAAGCTGGGCGATAAGGTAATCAGGTTTTCAATGGTCAAGGTGGCCAATTAAAATAACAAACAACTTTCAGGAGGTTTTATATTATGGGAAAGATCATCGGTATAGATTTGGGAACCACCAACAGCTGCGTCGCCGTTATGGAAGGCGGCGAGCCTGTTGTCATCACTAACCCGGAGGGCGCCCGCACCACCCCCTCTGTGGTAGCCTTCTCCAAGGACGGGGAGCGCATGGTGGGCCAGGTTGCAAAGCGCCAGGCCATCACCAACCCGGACCGGACCATCTCCTCCATCAAGCGTGAGATGGGCTCCAACTATAAAGTCACCATCGACTCCAAGAGCTACGCCCCCCAGGAGATTTCCGCCATGGTGCTGCAGAAGCTGAAGGCCGACGCCGAGAGCTACCTGGGCACCACCGTTACCGAGGCCGTCATCACCGTCCCCGCTTACTTCACCGACGCACAGCGTCAGGCCACCAAGGACGCGGGCAAGATCGCGGGTCTCGAAGTCAAGCGCATTATCAACGAGCCTACCGCCGCGGCTCTTGCCTACGGCATGGATAAGGAAACCGATCAG